>JBHICF010000054.1:0-10591 GCA_046759485.1 Nitrospiraceae bacterium | reverse complement strand
TTCCCATCTCGGGATGAAGCCCATCGAGCAACCTGCTCATCACGATGCGTGAGTCAGAGCGGTCGTAATGGATCCCAGACACGAGCGTTCTGCCGGTGCTCATGTGTTGCCGCTCTGCCTCTGTCAGCTCAGGGAGTGTGAGACTTCGACCCAAGAGTTGCACATAGTCCCCGCTCGGGGTCAGAAGCCCCAGAGCTGTGAATCGACGAGTTACGTCCTTGGCAAGGGTGTCGACTGAAGTCTTGTCAGGTTTCACGACGAAGGTTTCCCTCTTAGAAGCGATCAGGTCTAGGTCAGCCTCGAGAAACAACAGTCGTTCATAGATGGCCATGCCCACTGTCTTGCTGGCTTGACGCAACTGCTGGTAGGTCTGCTCTTTGAGCTGCTTCCTGACATGAACGAATGAAGTAATGGATAAAACTGTCACCGGCAGGAGGGCACAGAGGATGAAGAGCATGAACACCCGGCGAGCCACCTTGCTGTGCAGGAATGATCTTTGGATGTTCACGATTGCCGCCTGGGCTAGAACTCGGAAGCTAAGCCCAAGAATGCACCATCATTCGCTCGAATGATGTCATCTCGGCTATGCTTCGCAGTGAGGGGGGAAACACTTCTCCCGTCTTTACCCCTACTATAAAGATCGTAATCTGAATTTATGGGAACCAGAAACCGGTCCTTGCGCGCCTTGCCCTTATTGACCTTGCAGGCCCCATTGTCATCATCATCGTCGTCATCATCATCGTCGTCGTCATCATCATCGTCTTTCTTGCCTTTGCCTTTGCCTTTGCCTTTGCCCTTACCGCCTCCCTTCTGGTCAGGAGTATCACACGCGATTTTTAAGTACTCGTAGGGATTTCCCCAAGGATCGACTGGATTTCCGGCTCCAGCTTGGGCCAGTGTCTCGGGGAACACCCCGTCACTGAGCTTATAGGAGTTGATCGAATCTTCGACCATATGAATTTCGGTGATGGTCCGAGCCACCCTGGCTTTTTCTAGGTAGACCAGGTAGCGAGGCGTGGCGAGGCCAGCAAGGGTCCCGATGATTGCTACGGTAATGAGCAGCTCTAGAAGCGTAAAGCCACAAGGCCGATCCTTTCGCTTCTTTCGACGGCAAGCGGTGACTCTGGAAGGCATGCTAGGAGCTGTTTTCATCGACAGCCGCACCGTGCACTCATCTCTTCTAGACTGAGGTTTTGAAGCGATTCATGGAGGCTCGGAGTTGCTCCTGCTGCTCGACGAGCCGTTTCTTGGTCTGATCGACTTCAGACATGGAGCCGCGCTCCACGGCTCCATTGAGGTCAGTCATCATCCCAGATATTTCGTGGCACTGCGTTTCAAGATCTTGGATCCGGCTTCTCAACGATGTGATCATTTCATCGAGACACTCGGCTTCCTTCGTCAGATAGTCGTCTTTGCGGATGTTGGCTGACACGCTTAAATTCCCATCTCCCACCGCCTTAAAGATATTTCGAAATCTGTAAAGTGGCCCTGCGATGCGATGGGAGAAGAGAACCGAGTGAATGGTGAGCAGGACGAGGATGATCAAGAGCGGTACCCACACGCGATCATGCAGGGAAATAAACTCGTTGGCCAATCGACCCTTCTCGAGCATAGACAGCGACATGTCATCAAACCGGATCATGATTGGAATAAAGAGGGCTCCAGCGAAGGTCAGGCTGACGACCAGGTAGTGCAGTACGCTCACGATGATGAACCGACTTTGAAAAGTATCTCTGAGAAAATACAGCCTGGTGCGCGAGGTGCTCACGAGTTAGCCCTCCTCCCTTGCCCATGTGAGGTGGTCCTGATTCTTGAACCGAATCACTCCGCGATTGGTGGGATCGTAGTAGAACGATAGCTGGTACTCTTCACTGTCTATGTCCTTGTAGGAAACGGTGTAGAGGGACCCTTTCTCTTCGCGGACTTCCTCCAGATTCACGACCAGGTAGCTGTTGGCGGCATAGAGGCCGGAGCCAAAGACCACAGTTTCGCCCGTGAACTCCAAGAAAGTATCCGCGTATCCAGGAGCTCCGGTTGTCCACACTCCATGAAGCTGCTCAGGCACCGATGCGGTACGTTCTGCTTGGCAACCCGAGAGACCCAAGCAGAGAAGGAGCAGCGTACCTACGAGCAAGCAATTTATCGTGTTCATGGGGGTCGACTCTGCGCGAATCAGGCAGCGGCCCCTCGCGTGCCGGAGCTGGGCACGGGTTCCGCGCTGACCCAAGAGATGCCCACTAGGGCACTTCTACTGCTGTTTTTAGTATAGCGCAGCGTATTGGGGAGGCCGGCCCTAGCGACTGGCCCTTGAGGAGGTGCCACCTGGCACAAATGGGAGTCTCAGTGGCCTCCAGGCCTTGATGTCCAGTCGACCAAGACGACCCCTTGATGCATGGTATAGTTATAGCTATCACCCTATGGACCAACGCTTCTGCCAGCGCTTGCCCTGTGAGTTCCCGGTGACGTTCTCAGGCGACGAAATCGCAGGAGAGGGGACTGTCGTCGACATGTCGGTTGGAGGCTGGAGGGTCCGAGTGCAGAGTCCCACCGTCGTCAGAGAAGGGACCTATCTGACCCTGCGTATGGCACCGCCGGATAACGAGCCAACAATGATGGAAATTGCCCTGGCCGTGGTTCGGTGGTCGGAGGGGGGAGAGTTCGGACTGGAATATCTCGTCATTGGGGCTGAGGCGCGGGAACGCCTCCGCCGGTTTGTGAAATCACTCGAAATGGCTGCCAGCCGTCAGTAGCACAGCGCTGGCGGCTCGGGCTGGAAGACCTCGCCGTAAGATCAACACGATTGCCGCCCGTACAAGTCCACCCAACTCGGCCTTCCTCGTCTTTCGGCATAGATTGCCACCCTCGTTCACCTCTATTTTTACGGTGCCGTTTCCCAAGGATGCTGCGAAACAACGGCCGCCCCCCCCGCAGTTCATGCTCGAGCCCGTGGGCCAAGCCCTCCGGGTGGTGCCGCGACGGGAGACGAACGGCTGCCCTTTCGGAGGGAGCTAGCGGCGGAAGAGCAAGGGAGCCAGGGTTACACAGCGTCCGGTTCCTGCTGCGACAAGCAGTGCAGCGTTCCAAAGCCCCACACGAGATCCACGGCGTGGATTCCGACAACGCGCCGGCCCGGGAAACATTCCGCGAGAATGCCCAAGGCCTCGCGATCCTTGGGATCGTTGAAGGTCGGGACAAGAATCAGGCCGTTGGCGATGTAGAAGTTTGCGTAACTCGCAGGCAGCCGCTGTCCCTCAAAGTAAAGGGGCGCAGGCATAGGCAGAGAGATCACCTCGATCCCCCGCCCCTTCGCATCCCGCGCCCTCTCGAGGCGTTCGTGGTTCTCCGCCAGCCCCCGGTAATTCTCGTCGGCCCGGTTGCTCTCGGTGCACAACAGCACCCGCCCCGGCGAAACAAAGCGGCACAGGTCGTCGATGTGCCCATGAGTGTCATCGCCGGCGATGCCCTGCCCCAACCAGAGAACCTTCTCGACTCCGAGATGCTCGCGAAAGACTGCCTCGATTCCTTGGCGCCCGAGGCCCGGATTCCTGGCCTGCACATCGGACAAGAGGCACTCCTCGGTGCCGAGGAGCGTGCCTTCACCGTCCACGTCGACGGCGCCACCTTCCATGACCACCCGCCCGCCGTTTGCCTCAGGCGCGAGGGCGGGCACGCCAGCGAGCCGCGCGACCGCTTGGGACACTTTGACGTCTTTCTTCCAGTTGTCGTACTTGGCCCACGCGTTGAAGCGCCAGCACACCGCACGCCGCTCGCCACCTTTGGCGACCACAAACGTGGGCGCGCTGTCCCGCAGCCAGGAACGATCGGTACCGACCCGGTGGAGCTTTACCCGCTTCAGATCCACGCCGACGCGCTGGAGGATCCGAAGGGCCTTCTCCTCGAGGACGCGATTCTCAACCAGCAACTGAACCGGCTCGGCCACGGAGAGATGGCGAACGATTTCTGCGAACGTCCAGGGGATGGCTCCGAACTTTCCGGGCCAGTCCTTGGACTGGTGGGGCCAAGCAAGCCATGTCGCGCGGTGGGGCGCCCACTCAGCGGGCATGAAGAACGACATCGCTAGCGCCGGTCAATGGCTCGTTGGGTAAGGGCCGTGTACGCATCGATGCGCCGGTCCCGAAGGAAGGGCCAGTTCCGACGAACGTCGGCCAGGCGGGCAAGCTCACACTCCACAACGAGCACCTCTGGGCCTTCCGAAATCGCTTCGGCCAACACTACCCCGAAGGGATCGGCGACAAAGGAGTGCCCCCAGAATTCAAGCCCTCCGTCTTCGGGGCCTTCATGGCCAACGCGATTGACAGCCACGACGAATACGCCGTTGGCGATCGCATGGGACCGTTGGATGGTCTGCCAGGCCGAGATCTGTTCCTTGCCGAAGCGAGCCTTCTCCGAAGGGTGCCAGCCGATGGCCGTGGGGTAGACGAGGAGCTGCGCGCCCTGAAGGGTAGTGAGCCGGGCCGCCTCCGGGAACCACTGGTCCCAGCAAACCAGCGCGCCCACCTTGCCGAAGCGGGTATTGAAGGCCTGAAAGCCGAGGTCACCAGGAGTGAAGTAGTACTTTTCGTAATAAAGCGGGTCGTCGGGGATATGCATCTTTCGATACACACCGCAAATCGCTCCGTTCGCGTCCAGGACGACAGCGGTGTTGTGGTAGATGCCTTCTGTCCGCCTTTCGAACACGGATAGGACGATGACCACGCCAAGTTCCTTCGCTAGCGCCGCAAGCGTCTCAGTCGTGGGGCCAGGCACTGGCTCGGCCAGGTCGAACTTCTCCGGCTCTTGGCTCTGGCAGAAGTAGTGCGTTCGGAACAGTTCCGGCAGACACACCACTTGAGCGCCGGACTTGGCAGCCTGGCGGATGCTCTTCATGGCGCTTTCCAGATTCTGGTCCGGATCGGCGGCCATCCGCATCTGCACTAGGCCTAGCGCGAGCGTCTTCATATTGGCGTCACCCATAGGGAATTCATCCGCCGGCAAGAAGGGGGCATGACCGCATCCAGGTTGCCCGGTCGAGACCCCTGACAAAGCACCCCTCAACTTTGCAACAGACCCCGATCAAAAGAATGCTAGTCCTCTTTGCCGCAGGCCTCAAGCAGAAAGTTGCATTTGCCCTAGTCGGCTCGGTGGGCATCATATCCCACCTGACACGCGGGGTCAGCGTACAATTTCGGTCGCAGCCTCCCTCAGCTTTACGTAATTTCATTGGTATTGATCAACGAGGTGAGTGGCCTGCCCGCCTTCGCCCAGGCTATAGCGGGCTTGCCAGCCAAAGCTCTCACGACAGTCTTGAAAATCAAGATTCAGAACCCTGGAGGTGGGTGTCCGCCTTCGCCAAGGCTACGGCGGACAGCCTTCGCCCGCCTTCTTTGCATTTGTGCGAGATACAGCGATGAATGACGTGGCTTGCCAGCCGAAGCCCGCCGAGCCTTCTCAATGGCGGGCGAAGGCTGGTGGTCCCAACGGGATTTGAACCCGTGTCTGAGCCTTGAGAGGGCTCCGTCCTAGGCCAGGCTAGACGATGGGACCAGCCGGTCACGAGATAGGGAAGTACGGTGTAAAGACGGGGCGGCACTCTAGCACAGCACTGAATGGATTGCAACGCGCGGTGGCAGCACTCGAAGCGTAGGAAGAATCTCTTCGCGCACCTGTGAAAACACGAAGGGCCGACCTCTTGAAGAAGAGGTCGGCCCTTCAGCCAGCTTCGGGAGAGTCAGACGAGAACTCAGGTTACGGCACTCAGATCCAAACCACAGCGGGGCCTTGACTCCGGGAACAGTCTAGCTGGCGGCGCCCTCTGTTACTGGGCACTCTCCATCGTCCCACATGTGGAACCCACCCGCGATGCCAATCATGGTAGTGGAGTCGCGATTGACCGCTTGGCCTTCGCAGTAGTCGTATTCCGTCGTGTAGATGGAGAAAAGCATGTAGTTGCTCCGATGGGTGCGGCTCATCAACAGATTCATCATCCCTGATTGATCCTGCCCCTCGCTCCCGGACATTGAGTCCGCGCCCATTGGGACTGATTGAAGAATCGAGACAAGCATGGCATCAGAAGCAGAGGCGCTTGCCCGTTTTTCCGCGGCCGGCGTCAGGATGACTTCCTGATAGTCCGCCATGGCGGGGTTGGTCAGGGCGAGAAATGCCATGAGGCCACCCAGCGCAACCACCACAACACCACCGACAATCATCCCCGACTTTTTCTGTTGTTTCTTCATCGGAAACCTCTCCTGTGTTTGAACTCAGTGACGGGCTGACCGTGTGTAAGCTGGCTGAATTTCAGGACCTTTTTGACATGCTCTAGAGGTGAAGTCCGCAATCTCAAAGCTATCGCCGGGGAAGAATCTTGTCAAATCAACGAGAAACAGCGGAAAACATGAGCAGTTGACTTGGCGAGAGTGAGGAATGTCGTTGGGTCGAGGAGCTATGGAGGGGATCGGTAGACGTCGGAGCGGCAGCTTCTTCCGGGTGCCCCGCCATCGGGGGCCGCCCACCCTACTGCTTCTGTTGGGTCTTCTCGATCTTCGCCCACGCGTCGCGCAAGGGAACTGTCCGATTGAACACCAACGCCTTGTCAGTCGAGTCTCCTGTATCAACGCAGAAGTAACCCTGTCTTTCGAACTGGAATCGGCTGCCAGGCTTCGCGCCCGCCAGGCTCGGCTCCACCAGGCAGCCAGTCAGGGTCATCAGCGAGTTCGGATTCAAGGCTGCTCGTTCATCCTGGACGTTCTTCTCATCCCCTGGGTTCGCCTTCACGAAGAGGGACTCGTAAAGCCGGACCTCAGCCTCGAGCGCGTGAGGGGCGGACACCCAGTGCAGCGTGCCCTTCACGCGGCGTCCTTCTTGGGAGGATCCGCCACGTGTTTCCGGATCATAGGTACAGCGCAGCTCGACCACCTCGCCGGTTCGTTCGTCCTTGATGACCCCCACGCACTTGATAATGTAGGCGTACCGAAGACGGACTTCACGCCCGGGCGCGAGACGGAAAAACTTGTTGGGTGGATCCTCTCGGAAATCTTCTCGCTCGATGTAGACCTCGCGGGAAAACGGGACCTTCCTCATGCCCATGCTCGGATCTTCCGGATTGTTGACCGCCTCCAACTCTTCCACTTGGCCCTCGGGATAGTTCTCGAGGACCACCCGGAGGGGCCGTAACACGGCCATCACGCGCGGTGCGCGTCGATTCAAATCCTCTCGGATGAAGTGCTCGAGCAAGGCCATCTCAACGACCCCGTCTCGTTTCCCCACGCCGATGTGCTCACAGAAAGCTCGAATCGCCTCCGGCGTATAACCCCGTCTCCGCAACCCCATGAGCGTGGGAAGCCGTGGATCATCCCAGCCGGCCACCACTTTCTGCTCGACCAGCTCCAAGAGCTTCCGCTTGCTCATCACGGTGTGGCTAAGGTTGAGACGAGCGAACTCGATCTGCTGGGGATGGCACTTCACCTCCAACTCATCAAGCAGCCAGTCATAAAACGGGCGGTGATCTTCGAACTCCAGGGTACAGAGGGAGTGCGTGACCCCTTCAATCGAATCTGAAATGGGGTGCGCGAAGTCATACGTAGGATATATACACCATGTGTCCCCTGTGCGATGGTGAGGCACACGCCGAATTCGATACAGGGTCGGATCGCGCAGATTCAGATTGGAAGACGCCATGTCGATTTTAGCGCGGAGGACATGGGTCCCATCCTCAAAATCACCAGCCCGCATGCGCTTGAACAGCTCCAAGTTTTCCTCGATAGATCGCGTCCGATACGGACTATCCTTGCCCGGCTCAGTCAACGTCCCTCGATACTCCCTGATCTCTTGCGCGCTCAGGCTGTCCACGTAGGCCTTCCCCTTTTTAATTAACTGCACGGCGTACTGGTATAGCGGCTCAAAATAGTCCGACGCGTAGTACAGGCGATCATCCCAATCGAATCCCAGCCATCGTACGTCGGCCTGGATCGACTCCACGTACTCTACGTTCTCTTTGGTCGGATTTGTGTCGTCGAACCGAAGATTGCAGATTCCCTTCTCGTATTCACTGGCAATGCCGAAGTTGAGGCACATGGACTTGGCGTGCCCGATATGGAGATAGCCATTCGGCTCAGGCGGAAAGCGGGTCACCACACGCCCCCCGTGCTTGTTCGCTTGCACATCGTGTTTCACGATCGTGCGGATAAAGTCGGAAGGTGAAGAACGATCCGTCTCCGTCATCGTAAGGACTCCTGAGTCACGACCTGACTTTGGGCCAACCAAGTGGGTCTACACGCACCCGGCTCATCGCACGTTCCAGAATTGTGAGATGACGCGGCTGAAGACCCTAGACCATGGTTGGCTATTTGACCCTGTTGCCGCCGAGCAGGGTCATTATAGAGGATGCTCGGTCCACCGTGCTACCTGCTTTCATGGTGGAACAGACAACCGAGCACAGATCAATTCTCACTTCTTTTTCAACTTTTCCGAAAAGTGCTTGCGCAGCTTGGCTACCTTGGGGCTGACCACGTAGACGCAGTAAGGCTGAGAGGGGTTGCGAGCAAAATATTCCTGGTGGGAGTCCTCAGCGAGATAGAAGGGCTCGGCAGGGACAATCTCGGTGACAATGGGGGAGTCGAAGACTTTCTCCTTCGTGAAGGTCACGATCACATCCTCGGCAACGGCTCTCTGGTCAGGGGAATGATAGAAGATCGCCGAGCGATATTGCGTCCCGACATCGTTGCCCTGACGGTTCAGCGTGGTCGGATCGTGGATCGAAAAGAAAACCTCAAGAACCTCTCGGTAGGAGACCACGGCGGGGTCGAAGGTGATGCGTACGGCCTCCGCATGACCGGTTCGGCCCATGCAGACCGCTTCGTAGGACGGCTCCGGAACTTGGCCCCCGATATACCCCGACTCGACCGATTCCACACCCTTGAGCTCATCATAGACTGCTTCTAGGCACCAGAAGCAGCCGCCGGCCAAGGTCGCTACTTCTTTTCCAGGAGGTGTGGCTGCATGCGTCTCGGTCATGATCAGTTCCTTCCGTCTGCTAGACGTCGACCACGGCGTGCCAAGGTGGCTCTGAAGGCAGTGTTATAGCACCGACGCAGGCTGCGCCGCTACCCATTGAGCGGGGGGAGGCACGTGATGGGAACACCTCATCCCTGCGACCGCGCGCGTGATGATTTGCCAGAAACGATGAAAAGAACTAGACAGCTCTACCTATTGTCCCTACACTTCGTCGGCTGCGCTGAACCCGCTCTGACCATCCACTCCTGAGGAGGTGCACGATGCCCCCGTTCATGAAGCCTTTCACCCAACAGACGTATGCCCTGATGCGGATTGTCTCGGGGCTGCTGTTCCTCTGGCACGGTACGCAGAAACTGTTCAGTTACCCGACCGCGCCCCCGGAGATTCCGGCCTTCGTCACTTACATCGCTGGACCAATCGAGTTCGTAGGTGGGGCACTTGTGATGGTGGGGCTGTTCACCGGCTGGGCGGCCTTCCTCTGCAGTGGCCTCATGGCCGCAGCGTATTGGATGGTCCATGGAACACAGGCGCTGTTCCCCCTCCTTAATGGCGGAGAGCTTGCGGCTCTCTATTGTTTCCTGTTCCTGTATATCTCCGCCTACGGTTCCGGCATCTGGAGCGTGGACGCGGCTCGCGGCAAAGCATGAAGGGGGCGGTCAGTTAATCAGCCCATGGTAGCGACAAAGAGTCCAGGCTTTCAATCCAGTGGATTGCAAGGTCGCGACCATAGATCCAATAGTAAAGGGTTGTGCCGAGTGCAGCATGCGACACGGCCAGAGGGAGCAGCAGGCGGTACCGTAGATACAACAGGCTCCAAGCCACACCTCCGACCGCGCTCACGACGATCGTGCCTACATCGGGAATATGGACGGCGCCAAATACCACTGCATTGATTGTGCAAGGTAGGATCGGATGACTTCCCAGGAGTAAGGTTCGTAATCTCCCGAGCAGGTAGAACTGAAACAGCACCTGCTGGACCAAGGCCCAAGGGAGGTAGAGCGTGAACGCGATCGCCATATGAGAATTCAAGGTCCTGTCAGCAACCGCTAGCCAGCCTCCGCTCGAGTACGCCAGGTTAGATCCAACGACCAGGAACATAAGAACCGGAAGTGCGGTCACAAGCAGCGTAAGCCTCACGCAGGAGCGCCACGGGTTTGGTTCGAGCTGATCCGGCACCGCTTTCCAGATGACCGTCCTCGTGTATCTCGCGTTCAATCCGATCAGAGCTATGGCCAAGACGGCGAGGCCCATGTCGATAAGAACTGATCTTCTTGGAAAGAGGAACAGGCAGCCTGCGGAAAGCACCACGAGAGCGACCAGCTCAGCTGCTACTCTTCGCGGCACTGGTTTACTTGGCATCTCGCTCCCACCAAGGCCATGAATGGCGCACGTTCAGCGACGTACGCATGAACAGCGGAGGCTGCTGGAGAAGATTGCGTTCGAAACGGCCATGAGATAACGGGAGCCTAGGCTGTAGCTTCCGTGGAAACAGTCGATGGGCTGGCACGGCAGGTGGAAAACGAGGAATGGCTGGGGGACTAGGATTCGAACCTAGGTACCCAGATCCAGAGTCTGGAGTCCT
>JBHICF010000053.1:0-10592 GCA_046759485.1 Nitrospiraceae bacterium | reverse complement strand
CAATCGTTGGCATTTCAGAAAACTCTGACGCCTTCTCGGGGCGGAGCACGGCCCGGGAAGGCATTCTTGTTTTTAAGAAGATACTGTAACTGATTGAATCGTCAGAAATTCGGAGGTGATCAGGACGATCGGAGAGCCCCGTTTCGTTATGGCTTTGGATTCTTTCAGGACGTTTTGGTGCGAGTTCCAAACGGGCTGAAGCCCACTTGCCCTACGTTTCCTCCAGGCTAAAGCAGGTCTAGAATGAACATGACCCCACGCATTAGCGCCATATTCGCGGAGGAGTAACCGTTGATTGGAGGAGCAGCACATGGAAATTACGAGGGACGTCGCTGTGATGATGTCGTTCGGTGGCGGTCAAACAGTCGAACGACGCCGCGCCATTCTTGACTTTGCCCGGATCAAGTACCTCGTTGAGGAGAAGATCAATGTTCCCACAAAGGGGACCGAGAATAAGATAAAATATAAGGTGGACGTCTACAATCTACAGGTAGGCCAGATCCCCGAGGCTGTTGTGAGAGGCATAGCTACCGCCGATATTCTCATCGGTCTGCTCACCGAGAAGAACGTCAACGTCATCTATGAACTCGCCGTGCGTAACCTGCTCAAAGACGAGCTCCTTCTCATGGTCAAGGGAGACCCCGAGGAACTCGTACCCATTTATCTCAAAGATATGGCATACATTGAATACACCGGGGGAGAGACTGGGCAAGTCGCCGACCGAATCGACAAAATAGCTAATGATCAGGGTCGCGAACTCTATTGGGGGAGAGAAACCCCTGACGATCTGGAAAGAGCCATAAATAGTGACGATAGAACTTTACAACAAAATCTGGAAAAGGCGCTAAACCGTATTGAAATAAATACTCCAAAACGACCAGCCTATATCTTAGATCTTGTGACAGATCTCGATCCAGGAAAACTTCTCTCTAACTGGATCACATACTACCGCTATGGAGTCGTAAGAATTAAGTGGAAGAGAAAGAGCGGTGGGGTTGTATACCTTCCAGAAGATATGGAGGGCAAACCCGTATTTACCGATGCGGGTCCGAGATTCCACGAACTGTTCCACTACCCCCAGCGAATGAAATTGCCCGACCCGGACAGTGGCGAAGCCCTCACAGTCGAGAAATTACTCACAAGGATAAGAACCCTGGGTATCATTAACCCCAAAGACTATGAAGCACTAATTGAGGACCAAAAAAGAGTTACTCGAGAAATCTTATACGAGGATGGTTACGGAAGGGCGGAGGTCCCTCTCCGATTTAATCGTAAACATAGGACTCTAGCGAATCGGGCTTACTTGCCAACATTGGTAGCCAAACGAACTCTTGGGGATACCCGAAGGCATCATGCCACCTATTTATTAGTCATCTACTATAGGATAGATCAGAATGGTGGTGTGACTCCACCGCTTGAAACTGATCTATTAGAAGGCGATGACACTTACGAATAAGCCTGCTGAACACCACTGGTCCGCTCCAGCTTAGGAGTAAAATCTGTTCCTGAACAGACAAGAAAACCCAAGAAGATATTACACTATACGATGAGCGTGAGACCATCTCTGACTCTAACAAAACACAGCTATTACGCCCCAGTCCCGATGCTTACGATGGACGCGAAGGATAGGATCATCGATTTCAATATCGCCGTTCGTGTTTTGATGGGCGTTAACATCGAGGGGTGCCGCTACCATCCGGCTCGCCACTTCCTCCAACGTGTGCATCCACGGATGGAGGGAGATTTATTTCCTCAAGTGATCAGGTTGTCGGAGAACAGTAACTGCGCTACCAATGTTTCGGCCGGCAGGGACTCTCCTAAAAAGGAGGTAACCGAGGCAAATGGCCGATATCACTCTGAAGACTTTGGCTGGGTAGATCTGCACCGCACCGCGATCAGTCACCTTGACCCGAATACGGGCGATGTTCTGGGTGCGACGATTTTTTGGGAGATTCTTCGCATCGAACAGAAAGATGCCTTTCGTGATATCTTGCGTAAACAATGGTCTCGCGAACTCATGTGGGCAACATACGCTATCAGCTACGACCGTGTGTTGCCCCAATTACCGTTCTACCAGGAGGTTGTCCATCGCCATGTCGAGGCTATGTCTGCACCCGGGATCATCGACATTATCGATCTCGGTGCGGGAACGGGTAACGTCACGATAGCGCTGCTCAAAGCGGGACGTCGCGTCACTGCCGTGGACCTCAGTAGGGCTATGCTGGACAAGTTGCGCGCCAAGTTGCCCGAGGAAGACTGCAACGTACTGACCGTCGTCGAGCAAAACGCTGAGCATTTGCCCCAATGGGACAATGAGTCCTTCGACGGCGTCAACATCCTGCTCGCCCTTTTCGACATGACCAAGCCTATGTCTGCATTCAGCGAGGCAGAACGGGTTCTGCGGCCCGGGGGCAGGCTGGTGATAACTGAGCCCAAACGCTGCTTCGATGTGCAGACGCTGCTTGACCTCGCCGAGAAGTTTCTACGTGACCAAGGTCTGTACGAATCTCGTAGCGCCGACTGGGACCGCGTGACTCATTCGAACAAGGTGTTGAACCCCTCAGGGCACTCTCCGCTCTGGGCCGAGGACATCGAAAAACGATTGTGCGAAGCGGGCTTCGAGGACGTGACGATGGAAGACTCGCATCTCGGTCACTGTGCAACCGTTCGGGGAAGAAAGCCACGCCGAACGTAAAGGACGACTGCAAGGCGCTCTCGCCATCTCCCACAGAGGCTTACGGAGGATGGTGTGGATATGATGATTCAGGCACTGCAAAGTCTACCTGGGGGAACTTTGCCAGCTATTCGCGCCGCTCGCGCTGCTGATGGGCCAGCGATCAGCGCGCTATACCGCGAAGCCTACACCCCACCAGGTCATGGAGACGCTCGGCGGCATTATCCTTTTCCCCAATTTCTTGATCCCGAGTGGGTGGCGCACGCCGTCACCCGCGACAACATTTGTTGGCTCGTTGCCGAGTTCGAGGACGAGGTCATCGGTACAGTAGGTGCAATCCGCAACATCGGAAGCGAGCACGACCGCGTCGCGGAGGGTTTCGGGCTCGTCGTCAGCGAGCGGCTCCGCGGCCGGGGCATCGGTAACAACCTCTTAGACTTCCTGTGCAACAAACTGGACGAGGACGTGCTATTCATGATCGCGGAGACACGCACTGCGGACCCGGGCGGCTGGAAGATTGTCCGGCGCTGTGGATTCATCCCGCTGGGTTTTGAGCCGTTTGCCCACGCTACGCCCGCGGGGGCTGAGTCAATGCTCCTGACTGGCAAGGTGTCTGAAAATGATTCCGCGCGACGTGACTTGAGCGGCCAAACGACTTCCTCCGTCCACATGTTGGCGAGGCACGTTTTGAATCCATTGCAACTTGAGGCGCTATCAGTTCCCGCGAAAATAAATAACCTGGATCATCAAGCGCCATGGGAGTTACTTAGGCATCACTTGATCCCGGCTCATCCTGCTGTAGACGTCTCGGCTTTCGAGGCGGCAGCCAAAGAACACACCTTAGAGCTGGTTCGCGACGGGATGGCGGGAGCTAGATTGCTAGCTGAATGGGGTGCGGTTGACCCACACGGATCGGGCGTGGTAGGCCTGCGTCGATTAGAAGGTGAGGATAATGAAGGCGATCGGTACGATGGACAATACCTTGTAGGCCGGCTTGGTCGATATCCAGTAGCCTGCGCACGATTGGTGTGGGATCGGCTCGATTCCCGCGTGCGTGTCCTTGCCTTGCAAACCCTCTTTCACGGACTTCAAGGTTTAATGCTTGCGCGAATCCTGGAAGGCGTAGAGCGCGAATCAGCTTACAATCCGTTGACGGTCATCGTAGATGTCCGCGCAGACAGCCCAGAATTACAAGCGACTATCGAGAGACTCGGATTCTTTCCCACAGCCTACTATCCAAGTCTTATCGCGACCAGATCAGGCCGGATTGATGCGGTTCAGTACACTCGTCTCTACCATCTTCACTTCGAGGATAGCCTAAGAGTAATGAGCGACCTGGACTGGTCTTCAGCAAGACAAATTATCTCAGAAGTTGTCACAATGTCGAAGACGGGTACCAGATTAGTGGGGACGGGATGAATCTTAGCATTGATGTTCGATCTTCGAACGGATCGGCATTTTCCAGGTCGGCTTTAATAAGTTCCGGGAGCACCGGTGCCGGTGGTGAGATCTCACCCGAACCTGACACAGGTTGGTCTGGACACCATCCGAGCGAATCGCATCTGGCGACTTAGGCAGTTCCAACACGAACGCCGCTTAGCCTACATCCATGTGCCGTTGGAAGAATGAGCAGCTTTTCTGCAGTATGCGCCATTCCGGACCACACGTCAATCGGCCGGAAGAAGAAGCGCGGATGTTACGATGAGAGCATACACGAGTCATACATCAATGGACCAGGATGCGTTCATCAAAGAACGAGTCGACGGCCAACTGTCCTACTATGAGCAGGCCGCTAACCAGCACAAGAGGAAATACATACGATCTCAGTATGTCATTATTGTCTTTGGGATCTTGATACCAGTTATCATCAATTTGCCGAAGCAAGCGCTACCGATTGAGAATGTTGACATGGTTATACAATTAACCATCACGCTGATGTCCTTGATCGTGGCAATCGTCACTGGATTGTCCAACTTCAGGAAATGGGGCGATCTTTGGCTATCCTTTCGAATGACGGAGGAGCTACTGAAGCACGAGAAATTCCAGTACGTCACAGGCACAGGCGAATACAGGGATCGGGACATGGCATTCGACAAGCTTGTCCGCAGGATCGAGCTGATTCTGTCGGCGGAGCAGAACAAATTCCGCTCGTTGATCGAGGATTCGCAACGGCCGACCACCAGCGGCTGACCGACCTGTTGGGGTACAAGGAAGGTCCCGCAAGGCGACCCTTCGTGTTTTTGCATAAGTGATCGACAAATCAGGGGAGCAGGAAGTTCCCCGAAGACAGGACGAAAATGAAACCGGGGTGAGCATATTTCCTAGCCCACCTTCGGTACAATCGTTGGCATTTCAGAAAACTCTGACGCCTTCACAAGACAGGAGGGATGTCTGGCGGTTGTCCCCTGCGTTGGAGATCTCTCGGACGTAACATGCAATACAACCAATTGCATCACCCAACACAGTATAGCTCTCCCTGATCAAACGTGTTCCTAGCAATGAAGGAGAAGAGCCATGACTGGATACACTCCCCAGAGGAAACCGCTAACCGCATATCTGCTGTTGGCGCGCCTTGTTCCGCTCGTTTTGCTGATGATGGCCCTCTCCTCATGTACAACAAAGTTCCCAGAGAACCCCGAAAAACACCGGCTTTTCAAAGAACTGCAAGCGGCATCTCATGAATACTACTTTTTGGTGAGAAAGGGTGTTGCCTCGCGCGTGATGGGTATACAACCAGAAGCACAGATGCGGGAGCTCCTGAGGGCACTTGAGGCACGATGGGGTGACGTGGATTCTCTCGATGCCTCAGACGCTCTTATCAACTATTTCCGCGCGAACGGGCTCGCCCCCATTGCGGAACGCGTCGAGGAGACCCTTTCAAGGAACGAACCCTCAAGACCACCGGATTTGGATCCGCGTCTCGAAGCAGGGGCAATTAAGCAAGGGTTGGTGGATGCATTTTACGAGGTCCAAAGGGAATAGGACAGGAGAGCCGGAGGAGGTGTGATATGCCCAACGCACTTGTCATCAGTGGTGGGGGGTCGAAAGGCGCTTTTGCTGTCGGAGCAATTGAGAAGCTCCGCGAACGCAACATATCTTTCGACATTGTCGCGGGTACCAGTACTGGGTCTCTCATAGCACCGTTGGTCGTAACGGATGATATAGAGTTGCTTCGGGCCATCTACAGCAGTGTCCGTACCGAAGACATCATTAAGAAGCGAGATCCGCTTGAGATTCTCACAACCGATGCGATCTATGATTCGAATCCTTTGTGGAGTTTGATCAATTCCTTCATTCCTGAGGCACGTTACGCCAGAATCATCGCCTCGCCGGTTGAGCTCTTCATCACCACAGTGAACCTCCAAAGTGGCCAGCTCGAGTATTGGAATCAACACAGGAGCGGGCCGGATGGTGCGGTGGTCAGTCGTCGCACCTTATTACGAGCCATGCTCGCGTCCGCCAGCGAACCGGTGCTAATGCCACCGGTGGTTATCAAGGAGGATGGCGATCAGTACACCGATGGAGGTGTGCGAGAGATCGCCCCCCTCAAGGTTACGATCGACCACGGTGCGACGGACATTTACGCGATTGTGTTGTCCCCCGACCAGCGGCAACGGAGCGACGAGACGTATGTCTTCATTGCAAAGACGCTGCTTCGTACCATAGACCTGTTTCTCCAGGAAATTGTTACGAACGACATTGCCAGGGCTGTTCTTTACAACAAGGCAGTTCGGCATCTAGCTGCATTACGGGAAAAGGCGGCAACGATGCTCGCCGCGGATCAAGTCGGAGCGATCTTCGATGATCCCCAGAACCCCAATCCGTTTGCTGGGAAGCGCCCGCTCAACGTGTACATGATACGGCCGGCAGAGGAATTACCCACGGACGGACTTGAATTCAGTCCAGTCGTCATGTCACAGATGATGGAGATGGGGAAGCAGGCGGCACAGCGTGCCTTGGACCACGGACCGTTACCGATTGCCTGACTTTCCGCAAGGGAGACAGAGTTTTGGATATGTCAGGGGCAAAGCATAGACGGCCATCCCACCACACATTGAATGGGCCGCCGATGCGCCTAACCTAGCACAGGCTATCTTCAATAGTTAGACCACAAAGAGGAGAGTTCATCAATGGGCCGTCCCATCCTCCGCTTAAATGATGGCTTTGATCATACCTCGCCCCATTTACGCGATGAAGTAAGAGAATTTCAAGCCGCATTAAACCGGAAGGGCTTTTCCTTAGAGACCGATGGGCTATTTGGCCGTGATACAGAGAATGCGGTTAAGCGTTTCCAGAGGGAGCATGACCTGGCAAAGTCCAGGGTAGGCATAGTCGCTAGCCCAACTCCGGCACAATCGTTGGCATTTCAGAAAATTCTGACGCCTTCTCGGGCGGAGCACGGCCCGCGAAGGCGTCTTGCTTTTCCCGGAAGGAGCCTCACTTCGGGTGGATGGCCTGGTGACGGGAACCGATAAGACAACAAAGGGCTATAAGGAGGCAGCGTTATGTCAGACATCATTATCGGAATTCACGGTCTCGCCAACAAGCCAGAAGAAAAATTGCTTGGGGAATGGTGGGAAAAGTCAATCAAAGAAGGCCTCCGGAAGAATTGCAACATCCAAGACCTGGCTTGCGAGTTCAAAATGGCCTATTGGGCGGATCTTGTCTACCGGAACCCCCTCCACCGTGATCCCGACTACGCTTTTGACCAATTGTACAACGAGGAACCGTATCGGGAAGCAGGTCAAGGTACCTTAGAGGAGCGGAAAACCAGGGCTATCGACCGGGTCAGGTCGGCGCTTAGCACCGCTGGCGGTTGGATCATCGACAAGATTCGCGGAGTGGCCGGGACAGACCCCCTCGCCGACCACGTACTCGAAAAGGTGGTGAAAGATTTGGCGTTCTATTATGACAACGACCGTGAACTACGGGATAGAAAGACCGGTGAGCGAGGCCTAGCGCGTGACCTTATCAAGAATCGCCTGAAGAAGCCGTTACTCGAATTGACCGGCCGAAGCATCATGGTGATCGCCCACTCCATGGGAACAATCATTGCCTACGACGTGCTACGAGACATCGGCCGCCTGAATCCCAAGTTCCAAGTTGCCCACTTTGTTACCATCGGCTCGCCTCTCGGTCTGTCCTACGTCAAGCAGAACGTCGAGGGCGAACGAAAAGAGCTACGAACCCCAACGGTGGTATCGGAACAGTGGGTAAATTACTCGTGTCCGAAAGACCTAGTCTCACTTGACACCAAGCTGAGCGATGACTTCAGGGAGAACCGTCGCGGCATTCGCGTCGAGGACGACCTCGTGAACAACGACTATGTGAGCCCCGAAGGCAAGTCGAATGAGCACAAGTCGTACGGTTATCTGAGAACATCGGAGATATCACGACACATACAATCATTCCTGGGGGGATCGTGACAACCCGGTGCACAAGGTGGCAAGAAAGGAAACGTTTGATGTGAGATCCTTAGGCACCGACTTTCCCACACCTGGTCTACGTGCGAAAAATGCTAATAGGCCACGCAGCGACTACCCACTAGGGGACAACCATTAAGGAGGTAAATTATGTTCTACTTCAGAATCAACAAGATCAAAATCAAGGATAACCGAGAAGCACCCAAATTCCTCTTGTTTGGACCGGATCTTGCTGAGGTAAAGCTGTTCAGCTTCGTCACGACTGGAAACGTTTCGCTCCCCAGCCTCGACGAACTTCTATCAACCGAAAACGAGGACCGAAAGCGAGAGATCATTAAATCCGCAGTTCAGCAAGTTGCAAGTTCAAGACTTTTCACCGAGATAAAGAACATCAAGGACAACTCGGTGATGACGTTTGGGGACACCGGATACGTGTTGTATCAATCTGAGACGATCCCTGACGATCTCAACTGGTCCTTTATTGCGATCGAATCGGACAAGAATGTACGGACACTCGGAGCTCGGATGGACACAGTAGTTAGCCATAAAGGATTCGACAACTTCGCCAAAAATCTTTTGAAGGTACTCGCAGGAGCGACCATCCCATCGTATACCGCTGCTGTTGAGATTGGAAAGTTCGTAGTCAGTGTGACAGCCGAGACCCTTAAGGAGAATGACGATGATCTGATCGGCATTCTCTACATGTCGCTGAACCGAAGGGAGCACTACCTGCGCGGAGAGCGGAAGAAGGACGACGTCTGGGATCTTACGAACAACATGCAGGTAGATTATTCAATTTTTGCATTCGAGTCGTAAGGATCAGATCGGGGGGCAGGTCTCACAATCATACATCTTTTTGGGTATAGGCTCCCCCCTCGAGTTGGCCTCTCGTATCCACGTCCCGCCGGCTCTCTGCCACGTCATCAGCCGGGGCAAGCACCGCCAGCAGATCTTGCGGGCCCCGGCGGATTACGCCCGCTCCTACCCTCCTTAACATTCGGCCCCCGACGGATTCTTGCTCTCATTGGGTGAAATTCCTTGTCTTACACGAATCTCTGTTACTGCAACTAGTGCCGTTCCAACTTATTGCCCCGAACACTGACAAGGAAGCTAGCTAGCGCGCACTTGGCACCGCACACCTCTGGACTAGGTGAGAAAAGTTGGAACGGCACTAGTAATACACTGGTCGTCGGGGTTTCTTTTGTTGCCGCCCAAACACCACACCCACAGTCAAGCCGATTAGAAGCACTAAGGCTCCTATTGCAAACGATTTATTCCTTTGGGAAGAATTCAATCTTTCGTTTTCCTTAGTTACCTCTTGAAACTCTTTCTGCATGGATTCGAATTTGGCCCGAGTGGTATTATATGTAGACTTTAGATCCAAATACTGTGCAGCCCCCTGTTTTAGCGATTCATATTCCTTTTCCAACTTCTGAAGTGCCTTAGTACTCTTTCTTAGTTTTACCGCGAGGTCTTGCTCTCGACGAACCGCTTCACTCAATTTCTTTTCGACGGGAGTTAGTTTTTCTTTGAGCCTAGTATTCTCCTCAACTAAAGAACTGGCTCGCAATTCCCAGGGCAGACGAGTTACCAAGTATCTGGTCAAGACCCAACCCTCTTTGGCGGTCTCTCCACTCTCCAAAAGGCGGACGTGGCTCCAGTCACCCTGGGAATCCAGAACTTCAACAGGCTGACCCGAGGGGAGCATAGAAATAATTTTGTGTTTAACACCAGGCCCTGTACGAAAAGTGATCTTAAAGGAATCCGTCACGTAGGCCTTTTCTGCCCAACTCTGCTGAGTGATCAAGCAAAGCCCTAAAAGGAGACCTACAATGAATGGAAATCTATACATGTTCTTACCGCCTTTCTGACCGGTATACAGTCATTACAACTCGCTTTCTGGGCGAGGGAGTATAGGGGGGATGGTCTTGTGTGTCAAGGGAAAAGCGTCGCAACATATGATGGTTCGAGACTATTATTGGGTTGAGCGGGCACCTGATCGAGTATAAGCCGGCCCGCCCGCATTTACGGCCCGGGGCCGTGTCCCACGTAACTCCGCGCACCAGCCCTACCTCCTGATCACCAAGGTCTGACTCCGTTCCCGCTCAGCAAGACCTAACGTGGGGCTGGGGCCCGCCGCTAGTTGGTCGCGCCAGTCTACCATCTCTCTTCCTTCCCCACACTCGCCCCTCCAGAACCAATCCGAAACCATCACAAGTACCCGATTCCGCCAGTTTTCCGGTATGGGTCAAGGTCTCCCTTGGCACGTGTAGGATAAAGTTTCTTCAAATATCTGTCGATAACATTAAGGGAAGATGGCAGTGAACTGGCGTAAGGGCCAAACGGTGTCAACCTCGAGAAGAACACTGACAACGACCTTGCTATCCGCGATGGTTCTTTCCATCGTAGGATGTAGCCTCGTAGAAAGTAAACAGGAAGCAGAGCAAACGGCAAATACCCTGTACCAAACCCTTGCAACAGGAGACATCGAAGCG
>JBHICF010000052.1:0-10638 GCA_046759485.1 Nitrospiraceae bacterium | reverse complement strand
AGAGCATCGAGTGGTTGGTGAACGTGAGAGATTTCACAACGACTCCACCGTTCTCGTACGAGATGATTCGTCGCGTCGCGGGGAGATCCGAATTGGCGACGCGCGTATGGGTGTCGGTGAAGCTGTCCACATTCGTGAGCTTGCTGTCTTGAGGGGAGTAGTAATACACGGTATAGCGCGTGGTGAGGAATTTCTCGTCTTGTGTCTTAGCGCTCTCTTCGATGTTGATGGTAAACGCAACGTGTGGCATCTGACGGTTGATCTGGGTAATCCGGCCTCCGCTGATCCGATAGAACGAATGCATGCCATCGCCGTGGATATTCAACCGTGGACCGATGGGGTGATCGAGATCTTCCCCCAACGTTAACGCATATTTCCCGTCGGATTCTTCGAACGACCGAGGCGACCGGTGGATCGCGATCATGCCGATCTGGCCCTCAGCCCATTTCTGAACCTCAGGATCGCTCAGGGACACGGTCAAGTCTTTCGGGCTCTTCACCGTAACAGTGCCCTTTACCTCCTTGCCATTGACGTTGACGGTCAGGTCCGCCGTGAATCCTTTAAAATCCGGCTGCCAACGGGCCGTGTTGCCGAACGCTTCGCGTAGCAGGGTGCGGGCCCGAGGGTCATCGGTGACATCTGTTTTGGTCTCTTCGCGTTTATACATTTCCATAGATCACGCTCCTTTACTGTTCGTAGGTATCGGTGGGTTTTGGGGATGCCGGGATAACAGGGAGGATTATAAAACGGCGTTGAGGCCGGCGACAACGGCCAATTTCAGGACCAGACACCTGGGATGGTCATGCCGCAGGACGGGCATCGACCATTGACGAGAGAGACATCAAGGATTCGGTAGCCTAAACGTTTGACCACCGCCGTGTGACATCCCGGGCAGAAGGTGTGTTCGTACAGTCCCACATGCCCTGGCAAATTTCCAGCATACACATAGCGCAAGCCACTTTTTTGACCGATTTCTGCAGCGCGAATGAGTGCCCGCGCCGTGGTGTTGTCGGGGGTCAGCATTTTGTAGTCCTGATGAAAGGCTGTCACATGCCACGGCAGGTCCGGCGAGACGGAGGCCAAGAATTCGGTCATGGCTTTCAACTCGGTCTCGCTATCGTTGAACCCCGGGATGATCAACGTCACAATCTCGACCCAGAAGCCCATGGCTACCAATCGTTGAATGGTGTCCAGCACTCCCTCGAGCTGGCCACCGAGTTTGCGGTATTCGTCTTGTGAAAACCCCTTGAGATCGACCTTATAGAAATCCACCCAGGGCTTGAGGTAGGCCAGCACCTCCGGCGTCCCATTTCCATTAGAGATGTAAGCCGTCCTCAACCCGCTCGATTTGGCGGCCTGGAAGACCTCGACGGCCCATTCACTCGTAATCAGCGGTTCGTTGTAGGTACTGGCGAGGACCGGTGCGCCTTCCTTTTGAGCGAGGGATACGAGTTCCGCAGAGGAGATCGGCATCACTGAGCTCACCGCAGCCGGATCTCGCAAGGCTTGGGAAGTAATCCAGTTCTGACAATATGCGCAGTGATAGTCGCAACCCATCATGCCGAAACTTAAAGCCAGGGATCCTGGCAAGACGTGGAAAAATGGTTTCTTTTCGATAGGGTCACATTGCAACGAGCCAACGTAGCCTGTCGGAACCTTCAGAACTCCGCCTTCATTAAAGCGAACCTTGCAGATACCCACTCGGCCTTCGCGGATCCGGCAGCGATGACCACAGGCGTAACACACCAGCTCCTGGTCGCTCCGGGCTTCACACAGGTCGGGTGCCCCCTCTCGGGTAAATTCTGCGAGAGTTTTGGCAAGCGCTGACTCTTGGAGTGTGCGGGTGGCCATCTTTCTTGCTCTCTGGAGGAGCGGTCCCCCGAAATCCCGTCTTTTATCCTAGCAACCTAGATCCACGGCTGTATATACTAACGACACTAAATATATCAATAGGATATGAAAAGTTTTTATCATGGGGTAGCTCTTTTATCCACAAATTCGCATAGGTTTTCCACAAAATTTACAGGGTTCCTAGATTTCTACTGGTAAAAACTTAACTTACGGTATATAATAGGGTCACATTTTTACCACAACAGCCTCTAACTTGTTAGAATTTCTGGATAGAAAGGCCGTTCGATGGAGAAACGGGCTGCTTCCCATACGGAAGAAGAAGAACTCAACCAGCGAAGAAGATTGTTGAATCTGGCTAGAAGAGGGGACCCGAAGGCCATCAACAAGCTGTTCGAGCTCTATCAGGTCAGGGTCTATAGCGGAGACTCCTTGCGGAAGAAGAATGGCCGTCTCCCACCGTGGCCTACCGTCCATAACAAACCTGCTCGAGTCACCGCGCGAAAGAGACCGAGACCAGCGCGTAGACCTGCGCGCCCGACACGGAGAAGAGTCACAACTCGTCGAGCTGCTTCAAGAAGACGGACTGCCCGAGTGGTTCGTCGGTCCACTCGACGGGGCGCCCGCCGCTGACCCTCCTTATCACGAGCTTAAACGGAACAGACCCATAGTGTGTCTGCTCGTTCTGGGGCAGGGACCCCACTCGCCCGCGTTACTGGAGGACGACCCGGAGGCCCCCTCGCGCTAGATGCTTGGCAATTCCTTCCGCGGTTTTGAATTCTCCAGAATAGACCGTCGCGCTACCGGTGTGATCGATCTTCCAGGCCAGGTCGAAGGCCTTCTTCGGATTCATCCCCGGGATGGCTTCGCAGAATAGCTGAATGACCTGTTGGTAGGTATGGCAATTGCAATTGTACACGACGACCCGGGCTTCGAGGTCATCGCGTGTGCCGATGCGGTCCTCCTCAGCCGTCTCAGGTGTAACGAGAGGCGTGAGCGTGTCAGACATATTATGTATCTATTATGACGGGGTCCTAACCGAAAGACAACCTTCCGTTCATCATTCGACCGCCTCAGTGGCCCCGTCAGTACCCCTCACGACCCCTCACGCGGAATCAACCGATTCGACAAGGCAATGTTATCACGCAAGCATGTCTGGTCGAGTAACCGAAAATGTACTATGGAATCCGTGGCTGCTTCCAGTCCATGAAGGCGGCAAAGCCGGATGGTATACACCAGCGCCGCTGACGTCTTGACCAGCGCCAACGCATATTCGTAATCATACCCTTCCTCCAAAGGCAGTCGTCGCTTGCTGAGCTGCTGCAAGGTGCCTACCGAATAAGGACGTGTGCCTCGAGCCTCCTCGGTCAAGCGGAGGTAGGCAGCAGGACCAGCCACGCTTGATTCGCCGACAATCATGCCGTGTGACAGATCGAACAATCCACGTTGGAACCGCCGATCTGTCAGCAGCCCTTGGTGGAAGGAGGTTCGCCAAACCTTGTCAGCGAGGTCCCGGTCAACGGCGCTGATCGCGGTTGCATCCAGCGGGCCACTCACGGAATAGCCCTGGACGATCCGCCTCTCTTTTACCAGCTCCCCGAAATAGTCTCCCATCCGGTCACCGAGGGCTGTGGTACCAGTTGTCTCCGTGACCTGCAGCGCCATGTAGTCTCTGAAATGCAAGGAGGCATACTGGCTCAGCAACTGTTCAAGCGTCCGCTCGTGGCACAGATGAAACGGATAGAAGAGGCCATGACGGTTGTCAGTCGAGGTGGTTGGCATGCGCATGACGGGGATTGTGGCCGGTAGGTCTTGCAGTCGAGCCGAACATGGCTCGGTCGTACCCGAGGGATCGTGATGTTGAACTACGAAAGAGAGCGGCGGAGAGCCTGTCCAGGATTCTCAGTTGCGTGGGTACTCTATCCTATTCTGCAGATCGTCTGAACGTACGGGCCCTAGAAATCGTCCATGTTGATCACTTCTGTGGCATCCCAGAGGTTCTTCCACTCTGCATCAGCCAGATCCGCTTCCCGGTCTGCTTCGGTTGGCTCGCCGAAAGCTCGCTTGGTCGGCTTCGTCGTGGCCTGCTCCTCCGACTCAGCCTCGGGTGGCACTTCCTGCTTAGGTTCGTCTGGGTCTTTCTGCGGGGTCATGTTGACAGGCATAGCGTCCCCTCGGGCCTCATCTGATGCTAACAAGGACCCAATTCTACTACCGCCTTCTGGACAAGTTTGTCAAGAGTACCTCCGGTCAAGGCCATGACACCGCCGAGCATGTTGACTGGCCAGTTGGCTGCTGCTAGAGTTGCGCCGCTCCCGCGCCGTGCAGGGCAAAAATGGCCGAGGAGAGGCAAGGTTAGGAGGGTATGCGACTCGATCCGAGCGTCTTCTGGCCAGTTTTTCCGCTGTTGTTGCTGGTGGTCGTTGTCTGTCTTACCTGGGCGCTGGTTCACGTCGTGCGTCAGGCGAGGGGGACCACGGCCATTTGGCTGCAGGCTGTTGCCTTGGCATCTTACCTGCTGGCTGCTGCCGCAGCTATCGCGAGTGAGCGCGATGCGGTCTCTGTGAACCTCCATCGCCCCTTCTCCATCTTCACTCAATTAGTCATCGTCCTGGTTCTGTTTCATGTGTGGAAGAAGGATCGCTCCCTCACCGCCCTGAATGGAGCAGCGTGGGCCGCGATCCTTGCCGATACCGCGCTCCATTATATCTGTCTGTAGTCCTCTCGGGTTACAGCGTCATGTGAGTGGAAGAAAGCGAGAGTGCGTCGTGGCCTCCCCGAAACCCTCCCTTACCGCGCTTCTGGTTTGCGACATGGTGATTGAAGACAAGACAACCAACAAGAAAAGTCTGATTGGACTCTTTACCCACATCTGGGCCATGTCGTTCCCGTTCGCGCACCACAAGATGGGTGTGTATTTTTGTCTGACGGACGCGGAGGGTGCCTATGAGATGTTGCTGCGGTTGGTGAATTCAGAATCGGAGTCGGAAAACTTGATTGCTGAGGCGGGAGTGACGGTTCATATTAACGACATGCTTGGCATCAATGATTTCGGCATCAACCTTCCCGTCGTGCGGTTCCCTGGCCCAGGGCGGTATGAGTTTCAGCTCTTCGCAAATAAGCAATTTCTCGGCAGGAAAGAGTTTCGCGTCACACTGTATGAAGGGGCTCCCACCGGTTAGTCGGCTCAATCCCTAATCATCGCGAGGCTGAAATTCCAGTAGGCATTCGTGTGCCTTAGAACAGCTCCACCGCTACGGAGTCGGCAACACGACGTCCGCGAGAGGTCAGTTTGAGTTGATTCTTTTGCCTTTCCACTAATCCATGGTGAGTGAGGTGAGAGAGCCTCGCTTCCCATGTGGAGTCCCCAGCGTCGTGCGGGCGGGGAGATGAACCGACATCGAGATTCACTCCGCTCATGAGCCGGAGCCCGAAGACGATGGCTTCCCGCCACTGTTGGGCAGGAGTTAGCTGTTCGAGGTCCCGCACTGGAAGCCGACCCTGTTGGAGTTCACGAGCATAGATGCGAAGATCATCGACTGTCCCAAACCGACATCCCTGCACGTAGGACTGCGCGCTGGGTCCCAGCCCCAAATACTCTCCACCTTGCCAGTAAAGTAGGTTATGCCGGCAGGCGTAGTCAGGCCGACAATAATTCGAGATCTCGTAGTGATCGTATCCTGCCTGCGAAAGTTGATCAGCGGCGAGGTCTTCCATGCTGTTTTGTATCTTCGTATCGGGCCCAAGAACCTGTCCGCGGAGCACTTTGGCCTTCAACGTGGTGTCGTCTTCGACCGTTAGTGCATAGCATGATATGTGTGTTGGGGTCAGAACCAACGCCTCATCGAGGGTGAGTTGCCAACTCTTTAATGATTGCCCGGGCAATCCATAGATGAGGTCAAGGTTGATGTTTTCGATATGAGCCGAGCGGGCCCACGACACCGCCGTACTAACCGATCCCCATGACGTGGCCCGCCCAACTTGTGCCAACTCTCCGGGGTCAGCCGACTGGACACCCATGCTGACTCGATTGACTCCCGCCTCAGCAAGATGGGCAAGCCCGTCTGCCGTGACAGTCTCGGGATGGGCTTCGAGAGTGACTTCCGCGTCGTCTTTTAGCCCATATTGATCACGCACTAGGCCTAGGATTTCGGAGAGCGCTCGAGAGTCTAACGTCGTTGGCGTCCCACCTCCGAAATACACGGTGTCGAGTGATCGCCCACTGAGGGTTTTGCGTTCCGCGTGCAGTTGAATCTCTCGCCTCAGGGCCGCTAAAAATGCTTGGGCTGCGTCTTGACGGTAAATCTGGAAGTAAAAGGCACAAAAGTGACACCGTGTAAGACAGAAGGGCACATGGATATAGAGGCCAACACCCATAGGTGCCTGATCCCCTGGCGGGGACCACCTTCCTCCACTAATTCAACTTTGATGGGTCCTTGGAGTAGTCTCTTGCCATCACGACTTCGATCTCATCCTCCGGCGGGCTACCTCGATTGCGGACGTGAACTGCCCAGGACGAAGAACGACGCAGATGCTCAAAGATCACCCTGAGCAGTTCCGGCTTGAGCCGCTTTTCCCAATCCTGTACCCACGCATAATTATCCTCATCTCCTTCATATTCCTCGGGGAATGCAGCCTCTAAGCTAAACCGCAACTTGAAGGATTTTTCTTCCTGGAACATCGACGCCTCCGTCAGTGGAGTGGGCCATTGCGATGGGCTACCCTGGCGTTTATAATATCACCGCGAAGTCAACGGGAGTCGTCATCATGCCCATCTTTGCGTACCTCTGTCAGCAGTGTGGTCACCGTTTCGAGACCATCGTCCAAGGGTCAAAGACCCCCGAGTGTCCGACTTGCAAGAATACACGGCTTGACAAGCAATTGTCTGCCTTTGCAGTGGGCGGAAAAAATGACGGCTTTGCAGCTGGCATGCCCTCTGGAGCGTGCGGCACGTGCGGCGACCCCCGGGGACCGGGTTCCTGTGCCTCGAACTAGGCCCTGGTGTATTCTACGCCCAGCCCAATGAGTGATTCCAGCGATCAGTTTCTCCAGCAAGCGATCAACACGCTCTCGCAATCGGATCCCATAACGAAGCTCGTCCAGGAGATCAAGGTTGGGCGCATGAAGGCGACGGATGCCGGCCTGCGCGCAATTACGGACTCCTGGCTGGCGACCTATCAGAACATCTTGGAGAATGCGCACGCGCTCGACCGAGGCGCACTTCGGAGGCTTGACCCTACACCGCGGTTGGCTGTACTAAGTGAGGCAGGGGTCGTTCCGGCCGACCACTCCACTGTCGTCGCTCTTCGCTCCACCTATCAAAGCGCGCTCACCAGAGCGCAGGACCCCACCTAACGCTATCCCTCCATGCCGTTTCTTTCGTTGCTGCTAAGCACCGTACTTCTTTCGAGCAGTGCTACGAGGCTGCTCGCAGAAGGCGTGAATGGTGTCCGTCCGCTCCTCAGTGTGGAACGCGCAGAGATCCAGTCAGCGTTGCCGGAAGATACCTCGCTGCTGATCGAGCAGGCCTTAATCGAGGCGTTCCTCGGAAGCTTAGATAGCAACCCGCCGGACTGGGCCGCTCTCCATGGGGATCATGGGGCGGGACAAAATGAGCGTCTCTTTGCGCTGAACCGAGAACGCGATCGGCTGCGGGAGGGACAGCCTGATTTAGGGCGGCGCATCACATTCCTCTGGTATGGCCAATTATCTGGTTTTGACCGAGACACGAAAGGGTTTCGTGTAGCCATCGGGCCGAAGTTTACCCCAACCCGATGGGGCCTGGTACGATTCAAACCTGCCAATCTGCCGTCCTACCTGATCGTGGTGCCGCCTGCCGAGGTACGGGAGTCACTCCACGCAGCGCTCGTCAGGGGAGATCGGATTGAACTGTCCGTGGCGATGACCGGGAGACTGATTCCCGAGGAATCGATCATGTACGCGTTTGCCCATGATGAGCCAGGACAGGGTCTGGTGATGCCGGTGGTAAGAATTGAACGAATTGACTACCTGTCGCTCCGGTGAAGATGACGAGATGCCGTGTTAGGGTTTGCGGAGACCACACGCGCGTGCCACCCCATCGCGGAAACGTAGCCAACGCTTGAGAGCCTCGGCCAAGCAACGGAGCACTGCGCTCTGATGTGTGTTTGTCACTGCGTGGGCGAGCGTCATCTCATAAGCCGAGTGCCGGTGGCCCGCTTCGACCAGCTGGTGCGCGCGGATCAAATCTAGTTTGTCGGGAGAGATGCCATAGTGTTGAACGAGGGGGTGCTGCTGGATGATACGCTCGATTTCCTCCGCGGACTTTGGTGCGGAAGGACTTTGAATTTCCTGCCGGTCTTTTACACTGCCTTCTACGAAGATCGTCAAGGCAGCCACACCGAGTCGCCAGTCCGATGCCAGTGAGACCCTATCCAGCCAACTTCGGTAGGCCCGGCTGGCCGGTAGTAGCGCGACGTCATCAAATATCGTTCGATCATACCCGAGTCCCTCCATCATCGTGAGAAAAAGGTTCGGATGAGACTGATTGAACGAGAATCCTCCGGTTTCTTCTTCGTAAATATTGAGGGCAAGTTGCGTGCGGACATCCCTTGGCGGGCCCTTCCCAAGAATACGTGCCAAGAATACCGGGAAATCCCGGACATACACGGCGTACTCCTGTTGGAAATGGATCTTGAGAGTCTCTTTAGAAAGTGAATTCTCCGTGAAGTGTGGCCAGGCCCAGTGGTGCTTGCGGTCCATGACCTTTAGGAGGCGGTCAAGAAACAGAGGTTGTCCGAGAGGTTTTGTCATGCTGTCCTTGCGTTTTGGGATGCGGCACGAATAGAATGCTGCCCCGCAAAAGGATCGGTCGCCATGGAACCTGTCACACTTGCCCAGTCAGACGATATCCTCACGCTACTTGCTGAGGTTTCCCTCAAGGGGGCTGGGTTCACCACAGAATGCCTAATGGATTACGTACTGGATGAAGGGTTCACAGAACCAATATACCTCAATGCTTCAGGCGAAGACCCGGATGCGTTCTATAAGGGCCAGCCGAACGCGTGGGCCATCTATCAGATCCGTGAGTGGAAACGGGTTCTGACTGTCTCCGGCGGACCAGGGAAAGAACGCCGGGTCCAAATTACCGAAACCCCTTGAGCTTGAAATTTCGCTCACGTCTGTCACGACCGTCACAGTCATCCCTTCGTTCTTGCCTTCCTGGCAGATCTTCGATGCCCTACTTCATAAGATAGCACGTGACCCTGCAGGGCTCACAGAACTGATTCATTTTCCAGCGGTCGCGTCAGGCGAATGACGCGAGGGCTGGAAGAGGCGTGGGCGTTGGTGGGAGGATCGGGACGCGGTTGCAGATGGACGTCAGTGCGCCTAGAATGGAGCCAAACTCCGAGAAATCGCCCCATATACGCGACTATGAGCCGAAGTGGAGTGTCCTGGTATGGGAATGGTGAAGCTGATTGTGCCGCAAGATGAAGGGGAGCTCGCCCTGATTAAGAGCCTGTTAGATGGGAACGGAATCAGATACTTCGTCCATAATGAGCACTTTGGAAGTTTGTATCCCGGATTACCATTACCCTTCAACAGGCGTCAGGTCATGGTGGATGAGGTGGACCTCGATAGAGCGGTAGTACTCATGGGACGTCTCGCCGGGGAAGAGCCCTCCGATGAAGCCAGTTGAGCCCGCCGTCGTCAGTCTTGAAGAGGCTGATGGGCCAGCCTGCTATTGTTGATACCAGCCGCCGACTAAAGCGTCTTCTTCAAAATAAAGGTACCGGTGTTTTATGATGGCTGTGCTTTCCCAGTCTTCGTAAATCCATTCCTCCCGACGGATGCCATCCTTCGTATGGCTGACGTTAATGGTATAGGGGGAGCCCCAGGCCTCGAGGACCTGCTGACGTGACATTCCAACGATGACACGCTTCGTCGCGATGTGTTTCTCGTAGGTAGGGTCTAGGAGTTCGGGGAGGAAGCGCCAGCCGAACATGAGCAAGAGTACAAGAGCCAAGTAAGTGTAGATAATCAGTCGAATGGGGCGCCGGCGAATGAACGAGGTTGAGGAGTCTTGCGAAGTGCCGCCGCCACGATCTCCCGAAGAGGGATCGTCCTGGACCGGGCTCTCCGGCTCGGATGGAGTTGGCTGTGACGGTAGTTGGTCTGATGACATAGAAGGTAAGGCGAGTCTAACAATGGGGGAGGGGAGCGTCAATGGGGTGGAAGGTCGGCAGCCAGATGGCCTCCTCTGCTCGCGGACCGCGCAGAGGGAGAGGCGCATGGCTGCAGTAACCCCTGTGCTCCCGGAACGCGCACCGCGGACGATGCTCGTTCGACGGGCGCAGTTGCGGTTACCGCAGCCACACGCCGCTCAAGCAGAGTGAAAAGCGAGTGATAACACGCGCACTGCCGAGGTCACCCGACTACTCTCCCATGAAATGGGGGGAGTTTAATGAGGTAGGTGGCCTCCTGTGTTCTCGGACCATGCACCACAGTGTGGGGTAAGATACGCAGGACCGAGGTAACCCCTCTGCTCCCAGAGCGCGCACTTGAGAAAGTGCTCGCCCGATGGGCGCAGGTGGGCTTACCTCGGCCATACGTGCATCAACTGAAGTGGACAACAGGAATGCAGGGCATGCTAGACGCGCCCACCATCGAGGCCATCTGCCCCGTCAGTACAGGGGTGAGTAAAAACCGTCTAAAGCCAGAGGGGCGGTGCCAGGTGACCTCCAACTGCGCGCGTCGAACGAGCATCGTCCGCGGTGCGCGGTCCGCGAGCACAGGAGGTTACCTGGCCGC
>JBHICF010000051.1:0-10705 GCA_046759485.1 Nitrospiraceae bacterium | reverse complement strand
CACGGAGTTTTAGCCTCCTGTGCGGAGTTGGCGCGCTCTGCTTTCTCACCTACAACCTCATCCGGATGCCCGTGCTGGCCCTGTTCGCGGACTCGTTAGGTGCCGGGCCGGAAGCGATTGGGTTCGTCGTTGCCGCCTCCACGCTGACAGGCGTCGTGCTGAAGCTGCCATCCGGACTGCTGTCAGACATGTACGGCAGGCGATTGCTCCTTGGCATCGGAATTGTGATGTTTGCCGTTCCGCCGTTCGCCTACCTCCTGGTTTCCAATGTCGGAAGCTTGACGGGCCTGCGCTTCATCCATGGGATGGCGACCGCCATCTTTGCACCTGCCGCCCTCGCTGCAGTGGCCGATCTGTATCGTGAGCGGAGAGGTACCACACTGGGGATCTACACGGCCTCAACTCAGGCGGGTGCCCTATTTGGGCCGGTCTTGGGCGGGTGGCTGGTGTACGCGGTAGGGTTCCCTCCGACATTCGTGGCGGGCGGGTTGATCGGTGGCATCGCGCTCCTGTTGTTTGCCGGGCTCCGCCTGGACTCAGGGCAGGGGCTGAAAAAGCCTCCGAGCGTGAAACCGGTCATGACTGAGATGCGGGATCGCGTTGGAGAGGCCGCCCGCAATATTCCTGTCATCACGACCAGCATCGCCGATGCCGCCAAGATGGTCGCCAGGGGCGCGTTGATGGCATTCCTTCCGATCTACGGCATCTCGGTGGGGTTGAATCCCGGTGAGGTCGGCATGTTGTTCGGCGTTCAAGGGGTCACGTCGCTACTTGCCAAGCCGGCAATGGGGCGAGTGTCGGACCATGTTGGGAGACGTCCGCTCATCTTGCTGGGCTTGCTGGTCTGCGCGGCGACCTTCGCGATGATCCCGCATGTGGAGACGTTTCTAGCACTGGCCAGCTTCGCAGCGGGATTCGGATTTGGCGAAGCTATCGTGACGGCCTCGGCAGCCGCGCTTGTGGCAGATCTCTCTCAGCAGAAAGGATTGGGCGGGGGCATGGGTCTGCAAGGCACGATTATGGACTTGGGTCACGCCAGCGGCCCGTTGATTGCCGGCTTCTTGATCGCCTCTGTGAGTTTCCGAGGCGCGTTCATGGTCATTGCTGGGCTGCAGATTCTGGTCGCGGCCATATTCTGGTTGACGACACGGAGCGGACGAATACGAGCTCATTGAGGGGTCCGATGGTATATAATAGCTGCGGCTGTCTGTTTGAGGAGGAGTGGTGAATCAGGAGTTCGGGACCGCTGACATCATCGTCGGTGTGCTCGCGGGAATCGGTGTCATCGTGTTGGTAGTCGTGTTTGTCGTGGTCTTCAGAAAGGTATTGAAGGGGTAGTCGATGTTCACTGGTATCATCGAAGAGATTGGCGTCGTGAAAGCTCTCGACGCGGGCTTGACGACCACACGCCTCGATATCCTTGCCTCGACCGTGATCGAGACTCTCACGGTGGGCGATAGCATCAGTGTGAACGGTGCCTGCCTGACGGTGGTGGGGGTGAATGATCGGGAATTTTCAGTGGAGGTGTCGTCCGAGACGTTGTCGGTGACGACCTTGGGATCGCTTGCTGCTGGGGCTCCGCTCAATCTCGAACGTGCCATGAAGCTCAGCGATCGGATCAACGGCCATCTGGTGTCCGGTCACGTCGACGGAGTCGGCGTCATCAAGCAGCGTGACCAGCAGGGCAACTCCATTGTTCTTGTGATAGAAGGTCCGTCAGAGATTCTTCGTTACTGCGTCCCGAAAGGGTCAGTCACGGTGGATGGCGTCAGTATGACGATTAATCAAGTAAAGAAGAAATCGTTCGACATTGCGATCATTCCACACACCGCGAAAGTCACGACCTTGGGTCTGAGAGGCGTGGGCGAGAAGGTCAATCTTGAGGCTGACCTGATCGGGAAGTACGTGGAGCGCCTGCTCCAGGGACGAGGGGTCCTTCCGACTCAATCTGCTCCGGCGATCGATCGAGAATACTTACAGAAACGCGGGCTGATCTAAGCGCGCCTCCGCTCATCAGGCATTGTTGCTCCAGCGGAGTGTTTGTGGAGCACATGCGATGTTTGCGGCCGTCGAGGCGTCTGAACGGATTACCAACAATCTGCCGTGCTCACTCCTCGAGAGTTGAGATATCTCCGGGATCTTGCCCGAGTTCTTTCGCTTTGAGAACCCGGCGCATGATTTTACCGGATCGTGTTTTTGGGAGGGCCGACACGACTTCAATCTCCCGCGGTACGGCGATCTTGCCCAACTCTCGCTGGACGTGGTCCTTAAACGATTGCACAAGCTCTGGGCTCTGCTGCTCACCCTGCATGAGAATGACGAATGCCTTAATCGATTCTCCTGCTGTCTTGTGGGGCTTTCCGATGACAGCCGCCTCAGCGATGGCCTTGTGACTCACAAGCGCACTCTCCACCTCGGCCGTCCCGATCCGATTGCCCGCAACCTTGATCACGTCGTCCGCGCGACCCATGAACCAGAAATAGCCGTCCTCATCCTTTCGACAGACGTCGCCCGCCGTATAGCAATTTGGAATGGTGTTCCAGTAGACCTTGTACCGCTCGGGGTCCTTGTATATCGTACGCATCATAGCCGGCCATGGTTTCTTGATCACGGCGAACCCACCCGCATTCGGCGACAAACTGTTGCCGGCTCGATCAACGACATCCGCTTCCACCCCTAAGAATGGCTTGGTTGCTGAGCCGGGCTTCAGCGGAACTGAGGGCAGGGGAGTGATCAGAATCATTCCCGTCTCTGTCTGCCACCAGGTATCCATAATGGGATGAATACCGCCGGTCACGCGGTGGAACCATTCCCACGCTTCAGGATTGATCGGCTCACCGACGGTGCCGAGTGTGCGCAGGGTCGAGAGATCGAATTTCTTCGGCCACTCGTCTCCGTACTTCATGAGCAGGCGGATGGCGGTGGGTGTGGTATAGAAGATCGAGACCCCGTAGCGTTCGATGAGGTGCCACCAACGTCCGGGATTGGGATAGTCTGGCTTGCCCTCTGCGGTCAGAATCGTGGCGCCGTTCAGGAGTGGTCCATACACAATGTAACTATGCCCCGTGACCCACCCAGGGTCGGCCACACAGAAATAGATGTCATCCTCCTTGAGGTTGAACACATACTTGCACGTCAGATATGTGCCAACCATATAGCCCCCATGTACATGCACCACGCCTTTGGGCTTGCCTGTCGTGCCTGACGTGTACAAGATATACAGGGGGGCTTCGGAATCTAACGCCGCTGCCTCGCACACGGCCTTCTGGCCCTGCAACCACTCATCCCAATCAATCTCCTTGGGCGCTGCCAGCCCGATGCCTGGCTTCTCGCGACGGACGATCACCACCTTCTCCACGCTGCGGCAGCTCGCAACGGCCTGGTCGACCACGCCCTTCAGATCCACGGACTTTCCCCGGTCGTACCCCACGTCGGCGGTGATCACAACCCGGGATTCTGCGTCCTCGATCCGACTCTGCAGTGCTGGTGCGCTGAACCCTGAATAGACGACACTATGAATGATGCCTAATCGAGCGCAGGCCAACATGGCCACGATCTGTTCAGGGATCTTGGGCAGGTAAATCGTGACACGATCGCCTTTTTGGATGCCGAGGGCTTTGAGCGCATTCGCACATTGATTCACCTGGCGCAGGAGCTCACCGTACGTAAAGATCCGTTCCTCGCCTTTCTCCCCAACCCAGATGACTGCCACTTTGTTTCTTCGCCATGTGCGTACATGACGGTCGAGGCAATTATAGGCAATATTGCAACTAGCGCCCACGTACCATTTCGCCCAGGGATAGTCCCAATCGAGAACTTTCTGCCATGGACGAAACCACTCCAACTCCTTGGCGGCATTCTCCCAGAACGCTCCGGGATTCGAGATTGAGCGGCGGTATTCTGCCTCATAGTCCTGTATAAAGCTGCGTCCTTGAGTTTCTGAGGTGGGAGGGATGACCCTGCCAGCATGGAGTAGACTTTCGAGTTTCTCTTGCTTCGCTTCGCTCATCATCCTCCTCCCTGCCGAAAGACCAGCAGTTCCCTCACATCCCCGCTCCCAATTGTGGTGAGCGAGATGCGGGGTGGCGCTTGGTGGGCACATTATGCGCAAGCTGCAGAGGATGTTCAAGCCTTGCCGAAGGCTCGGATCCGGGCGTATGATGATGATTGAAACGACTGGCGTGATGCGATCGGGAGCTTCCTTGACAGTCAAAAGATGCCAGGGGTAGCATGCAACCATCCGTCCTAAACTGCATGTCCTGAGATCAGGGGCCCAACAGCGAGACCGGGAGCTGCCGTCCATGAAGTTCCTACAGAAGCCCAGCATTCATACGTTGGCGGTCATGCTCTGGTTCGTGGCCTTATCGACGGCCCATGGACAGGTTGGCAAGCCGGAAGGGCTCTACTACAAATCCTGGGGTGTGGTGATCGGGATCAACGATTATTTATTAGCTCCAAAGTTGGACCATGCCATCGACGAGGCAAAGGCAGTCGGCCAAGCCTTGCGGCAGCTTGGCTTCGAAGAGGTCGTAGAGCTGTACGACCAAGATGCCAGTCGTCGCCGCTTGCAATCAATCCTCACCGACTATTTGCCGCGGAAGGTGGGCCGGCAAGATCGGGTGGTGATCTTCTTCGCGGGCCATGCCGGCGTGACGAAGGACAGCCGGGGGAAGGAACTGGGTTATTTGGTTCCATGGGATGCCCATGTGCGGAATGCCTCCAAATCACTCACCCTGGATGATCTCAAGGATTTCTCGCGTCGAGTCATGTCAAAACACACGATCTTTCTGATCAACGCGACTCTGAGCGGTTGGGATGTGACGCCCCCCCAACAACTCTCCCTGGAGGGACGACTGTCGCCGGAAGAAGAAACGGAAAAGCGTGCGGTCCAGTTGTTAACCGCGGGCCGCGAAGGCGAGACCGTTACCAAAAAGGATGGACAGGGAGTGTTCGTCCAGGTCCTTCTTGCAGGTCTGGCTGGGGCCGCGGACCAGAACAAGAATGGATGGCTCATGGCCAGTGAACTGGGGGCTTACGTCAAGCGTGAAGTAGAAGCGAGAACGGGGGAAGCTCAGCGTCCCCAGTTTGTGCGGTTGGACGGTGATGGGGATATGGTACTGATCGAAGGTGAAAAGGGCGCGTTCGCTGCCGGCCAGGAGCCCAAGACCGAAGCCGAACGGATGGCCGCAGCAAAGAAAGAATATGATCAGGCATTCTCGCTCCTGCAACAACAGCGGCCTGCCCAGCAAGCTATCGAACGACTCAACAAGGCCGTGGAGTACTACCCTGAATACGGGGACGCCTATGTGCTCATGAGCTACGTCTATCTCGAATTCCTCAGCATGCCGGATGAGGCTCTGTATGCAGGTGTACTGGCGGTCAAGTACGCGCCGAACAACCCAGACTCGCACTACACCATAGGGTTGGTCTTGCAACGGATGGGAGAATATGAGGAGGCCGAGAAGGCATTGCGTCGTGCCATTGCCGTCAATCCGACCTATACCGATGTGTACTTGACGCTAGGAGATCTCTACGCTCAAGACTTGAACGATCAGGAGAAATCGATCGAGGCGTATGGTAAATACGTCGAGAATGGCGGGACTGAGCATAGGGTCATCGAATACTTGAGACGAGCGAAGGCTGACCGACCTCCGGACACACCATAGCACCGACCACTCCCGACGACGTGAACCCGATCAATCTTGAGCCCCGCCCTTTAGGTACCCCAGCCCAATCTTGATCGCACGGCGTGTGACCTCCGCCCATCGGGCCTCAGGGTATTCCGCGAGCACCGCGGCCGCCTTCGGGTCCTGAATATCCAGTTCCAGTACCTTAATGATACCGTCGTCGATTTTCACATCAGCCACCGGATCCTCCATTCATCCCATGGTTCCGTTCCGACGCCTCTCCATCGCCGCCGCAGGCATGGCAGGACGCGCACTCGCTTGATTGACAGTGTAGGGGCTGCATGTTAGCATGATTTCGGCATTTCGTGTTCTTCCTCAAGTCGGAGACTTCGTACAACATCGTTGCCTGTCTAGGCAATCGTCGCCACATGAATACATAACTGTGAGCTCCTATGGAGGCTCTTATGATCTCTGATCGACCGCTGTTGATGCATCTCATTCGAGGCGTGGTACTTCTAGCGATGGTTGTCAGTGTGACTGCCTGTGGAGGGACCCCAGGATGGGTCGAGAAGGGTTCCGGTGTCTACCATGAAAAAGAGGCGAAGGCGTTCTATGGGGTCGGATCGGTTGTCGGGGTTCACAATGAGCCCTTAGCTTGGGACGCTGCGGAGAACCGGTCCCGAGCTGAACTGGCGAAGAACTTCGAAACCTACACGGCGTACCTGATGCGTGACTACGCGGCTTCGACTAACGCTGCGGATTTTACCAAATCGACCGAAGAACAAAACGTCGAGCGAGCAATTAAAACCTTCTCGGCCGTGACATTGCATGGCGTACGACCCATTGATCGGTACAAGGACGAAGACAGCGGGACATACTACGTGTTAACGAAGCTCGACCTGGAAGATATGAAGCAAGCGTTAGCCCAGTCCAAGGAATTAGACGGTGAAGTTCGGGACTTTGTACGTGACAATGCCGAACGGTTGTTCGATCGTCTGGAAAAGGAAGAAGCCGCCAAGGCTGGCAGCTAGTGCGGATGGTGACCGGACGGTCATGCGAAGAGGAATACCCCCTATGACCAGAATGAAAGTCATCTTGGCAAGACCGCTCTTGGGCTCCGCTGTAATACTCGTTGCACTGACCTTCAGCATCGGCGTGACTGGTTGTGCGAGCGGCACGAAAGTCACTAGGGTGGACACAGGCGTCGTCACGGATCTGAGTGGACGTTGGAATGATACGGACTCCAAAATGGTTGCGGAGACCATGGTGCGAGAAGCGCTCGAACAGCCTTGGTTGGGAAACTTCACCAGCAGCGAGGGGCGGCAACCCGTGGTCGTAGTTGGGACGATCCTGAACCGGAGCCATGAGCACATTAACGTCCAGACCTTTGTCTCGGACCTTGAACGGGAACTGACGAATTCTCAGAGTGTGACCTTTGTCGCCGGGAGCGCCGAGCGAGAAGAGATCCGAGAGGAACGCCGCGAGCAAGCGGCGCATGCCCGAGAGGACACGCAAAAGGGTCCCGGCAAAGAACTCGGCGCGGATTATATGTTGAAGGGGAATATTTCGAGCATCCTCGATGAAACCGATGGGGTCAAGGCTGTGTTCTACCAGGTCGACCTCGAGATGATTAACCTAGAGAGTAACGTCAAGGCCTGGTATGGGCAGAAGAAGATTAAGAAAGTCGTTGAACGCAAACGGATGCTCTTTTAAGTCGGACCATTCAACGGATTGCACCCGCCACCTCTAGCTGTCCCGCATTCAGTGCCCTCGCGCCGACCTACTTTCGTTCCACCAGTCCTTCTTTTGCTCGCGGCGTTGCAGATCTCGTGTGCGGCGCCGACTAGCCGCTATACACTCGTCGAGAACAATCTTCGATCCGGTAACCCTTTAGGCGCAGATCGTGTTATTGAGCAAGCCGAGGACGAATATGACGCACAAAGTCGTGTCTTGTATTGGTTCGACCGGGGAATGACGCTCCACCTTTCTGGTCGCTACGAAAAGAGCAATGAGATGTTGGAACAGGCCGAATCGAGAGTGGAGGAACTCTACACCAGCCGGATCAGTACAGAAGCCACGGCGTTCCTGGTCAACGATACGGAGCTTCCTTTCGAGGGGCAGTCGTATGAGCAAACGATGATCAATGTGATCAAGGCGCTCAACTATGCCCTGATGGGGGATTGGGATGACTCACTGGTCGAGGCAAGGAGAATCGATCATCGCTTGAATGTGCTGGCTGATCGTGTCGGGGACGCAGAAGGGTATCGTGACGACGCCCTGGCGCGCTATCTCACGGGGATCCTGTACGAAGCGACCGGTGATCTCAACAACGCCTTTATCGCCTACCGGAAAGCCTTCGAAGTGTATAGGGATACGCATTCCTGGTCCCAAGCCTCCATTCCAACCATGCTTCGCTCGGATCTTCTTCGAGTGACTGACAGCCTGCATCTGAGGCAGGAGCATGAAGAGTACCGCCGCCTTTTCCCGGAAGTGTCTTGGCAATCCGCCACCGAGACGCAACAACTCGCTCGCCTTGTCTTCATCAGCTATAATGGCAGGGCGCCGTATCTGAAAGACCAGTTCATCGATGTCCCAGTGAGCCTCGATGCTCTCAAATTGGTCTTACTCACCAAGCAGGGGGTACGCAACAATCCGCGAGATGCCCGTGCAGCGGAGAGCGTGATCTATGGACTGAGCGGCCAGGTGGTCCGAGTGGCTCTTCCACGTTTGGTGCCGCAGAAGACGCATGTCGCCTATGGGGAGCTGAACCTGGCACGCGCCGGGTACTCCGTCGAGGTGCAGACGGAACTCGTTCAAGATGTCCATGCCTTGGCTGCGAGGGATCTCGAAGACCGCTTTCCAGCCATTGCAACCAAGGCAGTGGCGCGTGCTGTGGTGAAATATTCGCTGGCCGAGGGTATGGGTCATGGTGCCCGGATCGCTGCTGGCGACCAGCATGGCGGGTGGGTGGGTCTTCTGGTGGGAATCGTCGCGAAGATGATCGCAGTGGCCTCGGAAGAGGCAGATAAGCGAAGCTGGCGAACCCTGCCCGATGAAATCCAACTCGCGCAACTGTGGGTGCCGGCGGGTCACTATACGCTTCGCCTCCGCACCGTGGGAGAGGACGGAACTCTCGTCAGCGAGGAGAGCGTTCGTTTGTTGACGCTACACGCGGGCGAGACCAAGATCTTTACAGAGCGGGCCCTGTTATGAGGATGGGAAACTGGCGTGGAACGCCACCGTTGGCGCTCTTCTTGACAGGCATCATGTTCGCGGCGCTTCCCGGGTGCGCCACGCTGGGGTCCGGGGGAAGTCCGGATTGGGTCAGTGGAGCGAGCGCGGACTACCCGGCCGACCAATACTTACTGGGGGTTGGGCAGGCAGATTCCAGATCGGTCGCGGAAGAACGAGCGTATGCGGCAGTGGCGAAGATCTTCAAGGCTGAGGTGAGCGCCCAGTCGAAAGATTGGGAATCGTATCGGTTGCTGGAAGACGGAGGGGAGAGCCGGACTCGGCGACAGATCACGTTGGATAAGATCACCCGAGTTTCTACCGACAAGGTTTTGGAAAACGTCCGCATCATCGACACCTGGAAGAATCCTCAGGCCGGGCAGTATTACGCACTAGCTGGGATGGAGCGAGCTCAGGCAGGCGCTGCGATGGCGGAGCGAGTCAATGAGCTCGATCGCGTTGTGGACAGGGAATGGAATCAAGCCCGGCAAGCGCAGGACCAACTGGAGAAGATCCAGGGGATGAAACGCGCCGTGAATGCCCTGCTCCTGCGTGAGGCCTATAACGCCGACTTGCGGGTGATCCGCACGAGTGGGCAGGGCATTCGAGCGTCCTACCGGGTGCAGGAGCTGGTGGGAGAATTGGACCAGTACATGAAGAACCATTTGGCCGTCGAGGTAGATATCACCGGTGACCAGGCCGATGCCGTTCAACACGCCATCGTCGAGGGATTGGTCCGCGAAGGGTTGCCTGTGACGACTCAGCAGGTCGCCGCCGATGGTCAGCTGCCGAGCGATGAGCAACAGCCATACATGGTCTTACAGGTTCAAGGTTCAGTGAAATTGTGGCCAGTGGTGATTCCAGACCCGCGCTTTCAGTATGTTCGATGGTGCAGCGATTTTGTCATCGTGGAACCCGCGTCTCAACGTGTCATCGGTGCAGTCTCTCGAGGAGGCAGGGAGGGACACTTGAGTCGGCAGGAAGCGATGGCTAGAGCGCTTCGAGTAATCCAACAGCAAGTGGCATCGGAACTTGCAGAGACGCTTGCCGCGTACATCTTTGGAGAGATCGACCAACCCAGCACGATTCCACCCGCGGCCTGCCCGACTGGAGCTCTGGACGGAGAGCGGTCGGCGCAAGGCCAAGCACTTCACCCCCTACTGTGAGGGTATGCTCATGCGAAAATCGCCCCCGCGCCGCACCGCAGTGCCCATGACCTCGCTCAAGCGAGCCCGTCTGAGACTGGAAGGACAGCGAAAGGCGAGGGGTCCCACAGGCCGACAAACCTCAAGCCGTCAGGCGAAGGCACGCGCGCTTGATCGCATCCAACGTGACACCCAAGAAGTCGGTGTCGGCACCATGCTCCCTGTGCTGCGTCGGCAGGGGTATGAGGAGCTTCCGCTCGACGAGCTCCAGGACCGCTTATCGAAACTTCGCACGGCACTCGCCGAATTTATCGTCTCCAGGAGATCTTGACCGATGCCACTCTACTATTTCGATACCACTGCGTTAGTGAAACGGTATAGCCGAGAACGAGGTACTCGTATCGTCAATGGACTGGTTGCCAAGCGTGATAAGCCTATCATTCTCGGCACCCCGGTGATCGCCGAGTTCTATTCGGTGATCGCCCTGAAAGCCTGCGACGGGGATCTGACGAGGGACGACTGGTATTCCGTGATCTACAAATTCGAAACGGAGTCCGATCGCGGGCTCTTTCACTATGTCTCCCCCTCGCCCCGAACCTTCCTGACGACGAAGCAACTTATCCTCGACCATCCCCACTTGCGATCGTCTCAAGCTATTCATCTCGCGTTGGCTCAGGAACTCAGACCTCTGCGATTGTCCGT
>JBHICF010000050.1:0-10767 GCA_046759485.1 Nitrospiraceae bacterium | reverse complement strand
AAAACAGCGGAGGTTCACAAGGTGCTGGGGTTGCAGGAATATGAAGAAGCCATTCACCGGGACAACCTCGTGATCCTCTGAATGAGGAATGGCGAATCCCCCATGCTTGTTCGACCCTCCGCATCCTGCATTGACCGCACACTCCTCCTGATGCGGCACAACAAAGCTGCAGAAGGGCCGCAGGTGTCTGCCCGCGCCCGCCAAGGCTAGTATTCATGCGCATCGGGCTTTTTGGAGGATCCTTCAACCCGGTTCATCATTGCCACCTCTCTGTGGCATGCCAGACGCGGGACCGCCTTGGCTTAGACCGGGTTGTGTTCATTCCATCCGGAGACCCCCCACACAAGGCCTCGAGTTCGCTCGCACCGGCAGCGCACCGTGTCGAGATGGTGCGGCGTGCAATCGCGACCGATCTGAGTTTTGGTCTCTCCGAGGTGGAAGTCCAGCGCGGCACGAAATCATACACGATCGACACAATCTACGAGCTTCGGGAGCAGTACAGTGCAGCAACAGACTTCTACTTTATCATCGGGCTCGATGCCTTTCTCGACTTTCCGACTTGGAGGGAACCAGAACGGCTGCTCAGCCTGTGTCATTTCGTGGTCGTCTCGCGACCGGGCACGTCATTCGCCTCACTCTCCTCTATGCCGTTGCTGCCAGCCATGTCTCGCGACTCCCTGATCGCCCTTGACGCCCATGATCATGAGCGTCTCGAGGTACGCCTCGCCCACGACTCTACCCTGATTTTGCTCGCACTCCCCCCGTGTGCGACCTCAGCCTCGGACATCCGCAACCGCCTTCAACAGGGACGCAGCGTCTCCTCACTGTTGCCTGCCTCAGTCGAATCCTATATAATCCAGCTTCGCTTATACCTGGAGGGACCCGATCGTAGCCGCGTCAAAGGCTAAAGCTCTCACAATTGCCAAGGCATCACTGGAGAAGAAAGCGGAAGATGTCTTGGTCCTGCACATCGGTAAGCTGACCTCCGTCGCCGATTATCTCGTCATCTGTTCTGGAGACTCCGAACGCCAAGTTCGCGCCATTGCAGAGCACATCGATCACACGCTGGCAGTCCAGCGGGTGTCTCCGTTGAGCATCGAGGGCACGGCGACAGCGCGGTGGATCTTGATGGATTTCGGTGATGTTGTTGCCCATGTCTTTCTGACCAACATTCGTACCCACTACGGACTGGAGAGGCTCTGGGGCGACGCGCAGCGCGTACCGCTCACTCATGACAGACCTTTGCCCCCGCTTGCTCCATCAAGGCCAGCGCGTAAGCGCTCGACTCGTGCCCGTGAACAGAGATAACCCATGCTGCAGCTGCTCCTAACTGTCTTCTTCGTGATCGTCGTCAGCGTCATCTACGGCTATTTCCAGGAATTAAACCCTGGGAGCATCACCCTCCGATTCACTTCCACAGCCGGAATTGAACTCAGCCCAGCTGCGCTGGTCCTGGTTTCGATGGCATCAGGCGCTCTCCTCGTGACTGTGATCGTAGGATTTCGCGAAACCAAGGATCTGATTGTGAATTGGCGAAGCATGCGATTGCGCCGGTTGGAGGAGAAGGTCGACGCCTTGCACCGAGATGGGATCCATGCGTTCCTGTCCAAGCGGAACGCCGAAGCAATCAGTCTCTTCCAGAAGGCGCTCGGCCTCGACCCCAACCATACCCATTCATTGCTGTGGCTGGGGAACATCTATCGTGCGGAAAATAATCTTGTCGAAGCGATCCGCCTGCATCGGAAAGCCAGGAGCATCGAAGAGCGGAACGTCGAGGTGCTGCTCGCGCTCGCGAAAGATCTGGAAGGTGCCAGGCGATTTGAAGAAGCGCTCCAGGCGCTGCAAGATATCTTGAAGGTCGATCAGGGCAACTTGACCGCGCTGATGCGAAAACGCGACCTCTATATCCGGCTTCAGAAATGGAGTGACGCGCTAGAGGTGCAGCACCGGCTCCTGAAAGCCAACCTCTCGGATCAGGACCAGCGTGTGGAAACTCGAACCCTGGTTGGTCTCACCTACGAGGTCGGCCGGCAGTTCCTGGAACGTGGGCAACCAGGGAAAGCTCGCCCCTACTTCCGAGGTGCCATCAAGCGGAACAAGCAATTCCTCCCGGCCTACATTGGCCTGGGAGAGATCCTCATCAGAGAGGGAAAAACCAAGAACGCCGGTGAAATTCTCGAAAAGGTTTACGTGAAGACACGCGATATCATTATCTTGCATCGACTTGAGGAATTGTATCTAGAGATGGGAGAACCCGGCGAAATCATTAGAGTCTACCTGGAGGCCATCCGCCAGGATCCCTTTAACCAGGTCCTGAAATTTTACCTCGGCAAGCTCTACTATCGACTCGAAATGGTGGATGAGGCATTCGACCTCCTCTCCAGCCTGGATGGCGTCCAGGATCAGATGTCCGATTATCACAAGATCATGGCCAACCTTCACCTCAGAAAACAGTCCCAGGATCAGGCGATTGATGAGTTGAAAAAGGCCATGGGGTTTAGGAAACGCGTCGTGGTACCGTACCTGTGTACCCACTGTCGCGTCGAATCCTTTGAGTGGTCGGGGCGATGCTCACACTGTGGTCTCTGGAACACCTATGTGGCGCTTCCTTGGGTTGACGCCCCTCGATCACCCACCCTGCGTGACCAGGCGGGCGCGGAGTCCCACGGAATCCCATACCAGGATATTGCAGCGCCGTTTGAAACCGTCTAACCAAGGTCATTGTCAGCCCATCTCGTCAACCCAGCTTTGGTGCTTGCCGCCTCCGCTGAGCACACAACCATGAGGGAACTATATGACTGATTTCCTGGCATTCGCAGACAAGGCGCTCCAAGATCAGACGCTCACTCGTGAGGAGTGTCATGCCGTCCTCCAGGCCAGCGACGAGCAGGTTCTCGCGGTGCTCGGCGCAGCGTTTACGGTTCGAGAGCGGTACTTCGGCAGGAAAGTCCGACTGCAGATGCTCTTGAACGCGAAGAGTGGTGCCTGCCAGGAAGACTGCCATTACTGCTCGCAGTCCGCCATTTCTCATGCGGAGATCGATCGGTACGGTCTGCTCTCCAAAGAAGAGATGGTGGAAGGCGCCCGGCGAGCGGCGTCAGCCAAGGCCCAGCGGTACTGTGTCGTCATCAGTGGACGGAGTCCCCTCGACCGCGAGGTGAAGGACATCGCTGAGGCTGTCCGGGCAATCAAGCGGGAAGTTCCCATTCAGGTCTGCTGCTCGTTAGGGCTCTTGGGCGAAGAGCACGCAAGAGACCTCAAGGCTGCGGGTGTCAATCGTATCAATCACAACCTCAACACCAGCGAAGCCTACCATGCCGCAATCTGCACCACCCATACGTTCCAAGACCGCTTGGCCACCATTAGGCATGCGAGGGCCGCTGGTCTTGAAATCTGTTCAGGCGGCATCGTTGGAATGGGGGAACGCGATGAGGACGTGATCGACCTCGCGTTGGCGCTTCGGGACGTCAAGCCGGACTCCATCCCCATCAACATGCTGCATCCTGTGCCCGGCACGCCTCTGGAGGAATGCCGCAACCTCACCCCGCAGCACTGTCTGAAGGTCCTGTCGCTCTTCCGTTTCCTGCATCCACGCACGGAGATCCGAGTGGCGGGTGGGCGGGAGTTCAATCTCAGGACGCTCCAGCCGCTCGCACTGTATGCAGCCGATTCCTTGTTCGTCGGTGGATATCTGACCACGCCAGGGCAGCCAGCACCGGACGCCTGGAAGATGATTGCGGACCTGGGATTTGAGATCGAGGTCGATTATCAGCAAGCGCTGGCCGGATAGTCTACACCCACCGGCCGCGAGACGGCGATCGCTCACTCATACCGCAACCCCTGCGCTGTTGTCTGCTGGGCTGCCCAACGAGCAGGGAGATAGCCAGCGGCGACAGCTGTGACGAGGGACAGGAAAACCGCCTCAACGAACAGCCCAAGCGGCACTGCGAACTGGATCGACCACCCGAACGATTGCTTATTGATCACCTCGACCAACAAGATTGAGAGTAGGCTCCCTCCGATGATCCCCATCACGGCGCCGAGCCCTCCCAGATAGGCCGATTCCCAGAGTACCAGCCTCCGAATCTGTTGCGCACTGCCTCCGATTGCCCTCAGCGTCGCTAATTCCCGTTGCCGTTCCAGGACTGACGTCAGTATCGTGTTGAAGATTCCCAACAATGCCACTGCGACGGCGATAAATTCGAGTGCGTAAGTGATCGTGAAGGTTCGATCAAAGATCGCGAGGACCTCCGTTTTGATATCTGCGTTGCTGACCACGACCACTTGCCCATGCTGCCTCACACTTTCGCCGATCTGCTGGCGCACCGTTTCCAGCTTGGCGTTTGGGTTCAGGTAGACTGGGACCACCGTTGTCGTGTCATCATCCCAGTAGGTCTGATATAACGCGCGATCCATGACGACCTTGCCCCCGTCAGTGGCATAATCATAGAAGACGCCCACTACCGGGAAGGAGCGTTCGCCGGACGGCGTCAGAAGGACCAACGACTCTCCGATATCCACCTCCACCTTGGTCGCCAAGACTTCCGACACGATCACACCGTGTGCAGCCACCGTCTGACGAAGCGTGTCAGCTGACTTCCCGCTACGGAACAGATACCGGCTCCATTCTGCATGAACTAATAAATCCCGCGATACCAGTGAGACCGGTTGTTCGTCGATTTCGATGGTGAGCACGCGATAGGTATCGACCGCTGCGACGCCGGGAACAGAGGCCACTGTAGAAACCCACTCCAGTGGGATCCGTTCAGCTAACATCCCGTCTTCCCCTCCTACCGGCCAGGAGACCGGCGCAACAACCAGATCAGCCATGATCGTTTGATTGATCCACACCTCCACCGTCTGGCGAAAACTATGAATCATGGTTCCGACCCCGACCATGATCGCGACTCCAACCATCAACGCGCACATTGTCACGGCGTTTCGCCCAGGGGCCCGTGCCACCTGGTCCGCTGCAAGCCGGCTCAGTGTATTCAGACCCCGTGGTTTCGGTATCCGGTCCGTACCATGAACAGCCACGCCTACCCCCCGGACTACGAGGGGACCCAGGAACGACAACCCCAGAAGCAGACATAACGCGGACGCATATCCGAACAATGGGATCCCGTCGACTGGACCCGGCACCGCAAAAATTCCAGCAATCAGGCACATTCCGATGGCAACCCGGGCGAAGCGTCCCGCATTCAAAGTCTGGCTGGCTTCATACTCGCCAGGCCCGAGAGCCCGCGCAGGAATCGTCCGGCTGGCCACGACGCTTGGAGCGGCCCCTCCCAGCAAGGAGACTATGATCCCAAGCAAGACGCCGTCCCGAATCATGCCCCAGGGTATTTCGATGACCTCGCTGCCCGTCGGTGTGACGGCGACATAGAGATCGGTTACGGATTGGCTGATCAGCGAGACAAGGCTCTGGGCCAAGAGCACGCCAAACCCACTACCCACGACCCCGCCAACCAACCCCATCACGGCGGCCTCCCCCATGAAGAGCGTGCTGACCGCTCCCCGCGACATACCCAGAGCTCGATACATCCCAATCTCCCGTCGGCGTTGTACAACAGCGTAGGACACGGTGTTGTACACAAGGAGCAGTCCAACCAGGAGCGCAACCGCGCTCAAGGTCGTGAGGTTAAGCTGAAAGGCCTTGACCATTCGTTCCACCTGCTCATTACGTTGGGTGGGCCGCCTGACTTTCAAGGGAGGGGGGACCATCTGCTGCAACTCTTGGGCAACTGCGGCGACAGGGCGATCGGGGTCGGTGAGCACGTCGATACGATCCAATCGACCAACCAAGCCAAAGAGAGCCTGCGCCGCCGCGATGTCCATCACCGCCATCGTTTCCCACAAGGACCGGACTCCCGAGGAGGATTCGATGAGCCCTTGGACCACTACCTCGTGGACTGTGGTCCCAACCAGGATCTCTAGCGTGCTCCCTTCTGATAATCCCAACTCGTTCGCGAGCCGAACCCCGACAAAGATCGCGTTCGGGGCGAGCAGGCGATCGAGAGACCCTAGGGCATCATCCCCGGTCTGAATACGGAATGCCTTGAGGTCGGCCGCCTCCAGGAGATCAAGCGCAAGCACCATCAAGGAAGTTCCACGATGGGGCCCTCGGGCGACCATGGCCCCTTGATGCAGCACGGGGGTCGCGGACACCACCCCCGGATGCCGAATGAGGTCGGCGATGACGGTCTCATCCAATCCAAGCTCCCCTCCGGATACCTGCAATGTCGCTCGACCCGCAACCGTGATCACAGATTCCTTAAACGAGGCCAACACATCAACATTCGCCGTCCGGATGGCAACCGACACAGAGACCCCCAACGCAACACCCAGGATGGTGATGGCCGTCCGGACGGGCTGTTGCAGCAGATGGCTCTGACTAATCAGGCCCAGCGCTCTCAACATGTGGTCCCTAATCGCCTATTGGTTCTTTCGTAGAGTCTACTCGGGATTCCTACTTTACATGCTTAAGGGAATTCTGTTAGAGTCAGGAGGCAGGATCAGGGTGATATATGGCTAAGCGACGCGCCGGTAAGAGGAGAAGAACACGAGGGCGTCACGCGAGTCACGGTAGCGCCTCCCGCGCGTTGACCCCACGGCAGAAGGAAATTTTGCGGCTGGTCGCTCAGGGACTCACGAACCGCGAAATCGCGCATCATCTCGACATCAGCGTCCGGACCGTGGAAGTACACAGGTTCAATCTGATGCGCCGTTTGAAGGTCCGCAACGTGGCCCAGCTCCTTCGCCAGGCTCTCCTACTCCGTCTGCTTCCGAAGAGCTTCACTGCACGGTAGGCAGTCCGTCAGAGCTCCCTCAGCTTCCCAACACAAGCCGTGGCCGAAGCATATCCCTTCTTCTTCAGCACCGCCGCCAGCTCTCGTTCAAGGCGCTCGAAGACGCCCACCCCTTCTTCAACCAACGCAGTCCCAACTTGCACCGCGGAGGCCCCGCACAAAAGATGCTCGAAGGCATCCACGCCTGACACGATGCCACCGGTTCCGATAATAGGCAACCGTCCCGCAAGCAGCTTCCAGAATGCGCGAACGTTGGCCAGAGCGACCGGCTTGATCAGTGCTCCACCCAAGCCACCGAATCCCCCTTTCGGCTTGATCGCAACGGACTCCCGCTCGGGATCAACCACGAGCCCATTTCCAACCGAGTTAATGAGGGACAGGAAATCGGCCCCGACATTCCGAATGATTCCCGCCATCCGCTCCTGATGAATCGGATCAAAATAGGGAGGCAATTTCACGCCCAACGGTACCGTGACCACCTTCCGAACCCGACCCAAGAGGCGCTCCGAAGCGTTCGCATCGTAGCCAATCTGCGGTTCGCCGGCGACGTTGGGGCACGACAAATTCACCTCGATGAGATCGGGACCACTCGCATTGATCGCTGTTGCAATCGTGACGAAATCCTCCTCGGTGAACCCGGCCACACTGGCGATCACAGGTTTCCCGCATTTCCGCAACTCAGGGATGATCGTCGCATATGCCCGATAGCCCAAATTCGGGAGTCCCATCGAATTGATGGACCCACCAGAAAAACTGTAGTAGCGCGGTTCGGGGTTGCCTTGCCGCGGTTCTCTCGTCATGGATTTGGTCACAACCGCTCCAGCGCCGGAGCTGGCCAATGCGTCCAGCTCATCACGGGTCACGCAGCGAGCCCCCGCAGCATTCATCAAGCAGCTGCCCAGGCGCACCCCCGCGATGGTCGTCGTCAGATCCACGTCAGCCACTCCTCATGCGGGCACGGCCTCTAACTGCCCGTCCCGCAGCAGATGGACCCGGTCTGCCTGCTGCGCCGCGGCAGGGCTGTGGGTGACCAATACCACGGCCTGTCCGAATGCAGCAGGCAATGACCTCAACAGCTGAATGACTTCTGCACCATGTGTGGAATCTAAATTCCCCGTGGGCTCATCTGCGAGCACCAGTCGAGGGTGGTGCACCAGGGCACGGGCGATAGCCACCCGCTGCTGCTCGCCACCAGAGAGCTCACTTGGCCGATGGTTCGCCCGATGCCGCATGCTCACCAGATCCAAGCTTTCCGCTGCGCGTCTGTGAACTTCACCACGTCCATCACCCCGTAGGTAGAGGGGAAGGGCGACGTTTTCCTCAGCTGTCAAACTCGGGATCAGATAAAACGCTTGGAAAACGATGCCAATGAATTCCCTTCTCAGAGTCGTCCAGTCCGAATCTGAGAAATGTTTCGTTGAGCGCCCATTCAGAAACAATTCGCCCGAGGTGGGCAGATCCAAACCGGCAATGAGATTCACCAGAGTACTCTTCCCACACCCGCTCGGGCCCATCAAAGCGCAGAACTCCCCTTCCACTACCTCAAGTGTGACACTCCTGAGAGCGACCACGCGAGCATTCCCGCGCTCGTATTCTTTGGAGACGTGTTCCAGTCTGACCATACGGCTCAGGCCCAGTCCTTACAGAGGACGACAGCATCGGCTATTTCATAGACGGGAGCCGACTTGGCCTTGTTCGGGAGACCGTGCTGGCATGTCCCCCACATTCTAAAGCCAATCGCACCGCGCGAACCTCGTATACCACAAGCTGAAGCTCGGCCACAACCAACTGGCGCTCCGATCTTGACACGGCCCGAGGGAGTTGCTTAAAAGCGAATCACTCGTCACTGGATAATCAACGCTTGTCCACAAGACGTGTGGCAACTGAGAAGAGGCGCCATGGTCATCCTGCGAAACATCTTCCATCGCTTGCTCAATCTGGTGCTGCCCGTGGACTGCTCAAGTTGCGGGATCGGGCTCACCGATGACCCCGTTCCGTTTTTCTGCCGTCAGTGTTGGGGTGACATTCGACCGCTTCAAGGTCCTGCATGCCCACGCTGTGGTCGGCCCTTTGCCTCACCCGTCACCATGACGTACAGCCCAACCCACCACTGCGCTGCATGCCGACACCGTCGACCGGCTTTTACGCAGGCTTGGTCTCTTTACCCTTACACACCGCCGTTACGTGACGCCATCCGGCTGTTCAAGTATCGGAGGAAAGTGGTCCTGGCAGACGCCCTGGGAGATTTGTTCTCAGGGCCTTGGCCGCAACTGCCAGAGCTCGATGTGGTCATACCGGTACCCTTGCACTCGTCGCGACTTCGTGAGCGAGAATTTAATCAATCTCTCCTGTTGGCGGATCGGCTCAACCACCACCTTCGACTGCCGTTGTCGCATGATAATCTCGTGCGGACACGAGCCACACGACTTCAAACCGAATTGAGCCGCTCGGCCCGACTCAGGAACCTCCGCCGATCGTTCGTGGTGCGACGGCCTGATGATGTCGCCGGAAAGCGGATCTTGCTTGTCGACGACGTCCTCACGACAGGCACCACAGTCAACGAATGCGCCAAGGCCCTGCGCAGGGCCGGGTCCGGTGACGTTTACGTCGGTACGCTGGCGCGCGCGATCTAGGGACTTGCAACGTCAGGCCTTCCCTCTGTTCACGCCGACCTGAGGATATCGCACGGAGGCGAAGCTGCTTCGGCCTCTTTACAGGCATGGTGAGAACATGGAACATTACTGGCATTTGAGTTGGCGTTCGTTCACCGGTTGATCAGGAGCGTCGTGCCCATTTACGAATATCGCTGTGGAGACTGCGGGAAGCGGAGCACCCTGCTCATCCTGGCCAAGGACACCTCCGAGGCCCCCGTATGCAAACACTGTCGGAGCTCCCGACTGGAGCGAATCATGTCCAGATTTGCCGCTCCCAAGTCTGAAGAAGCCCGTCTCGAGTCTCTCGCAGATCCGAGCAGTCTCGGCGGCCTGGACGAGAACGACCCGAAGAGTATGGCTCGATGGATGAAGAGGATGGGCCGCGAGATGGGAGAAGACCTAGGTGAAGACTTCGACCAAGCGATGGAGGAAACAGAGGGTGGGGAGGAGAAATCGGACACCTCCGACATGGACTGACATAGACTGATCACTATTATCACTTGACATTTATTTCTCGGCTTCCTAGGATATCCACGTATTGTACCGGTTTGCGCCAGTTAGACTCGCACATGCTCGGTCATGCCACGGCCAGAGAGAGACGAACTGCTCACGGTAGCCGAAACGTGTCGCTATCTCAAAATCACCCCGCGGACGCTTTACCGGTACATCCAAGATCGCCGTATGCCAGCGTTTAAACTAGGCAAAGAATGGCGCGTTGTGCGTTCGGATCTTGCGCAATGGCTCCACAGTCGTCCCACCAGCAGCAGGCGCCGCAGGTAGCGAGGAGGCATCGCGATGTTCTCAGGCGTGTATTTGTGCAAACTCGATGAGAAAGGTCGGTTCATCGTCCCCAGCCCCATGCGAGAGCGTCTGGAGTCTGCCGGGAACAGCGTCATCTTCTTGAAGGGTCCGGAACAGTCACTCTGGATTTATTCGACGGCGGAATGGGACAAGGTCCTTGAGCGAACCAAGAACGCTCTCGATGAGGAACAGAGCCGGCTCTTCATGCATTTTGTCGTGTCCGAGGCCGGCACTTCGGACGTGGATAAGGCAGGCCGGATTCTTATCCCTGGTAGGTTGAGGAAGATGGTGCCCGTCGAGGAAGATCAGGAAATCATCCTGGTCGGCCTCTACAACCATATAGAGCTTTGGAATCCCTCCGAGTGGCGTCGATATATCAGCACGGCTGAAGATCGTTACGACCAACACCTTGGCAAGATCTTGAACTTACTCTGATCGTCGCCGGTGCCGCGATTCTCTCGTATGCGCCGATCTCGAAGCCACGTGGTTCCCCTCCGTCTATC
>JBHICF010000049.1:0-10879 GCA_046759485.1 Nitrospiraceae bacterium | reverse complement strand
GGGGCGCCGTGGATCCACATAGACTGCCCAGACGGGTGCTCCCAATTCGATATGACCTTCGCCTGGAGCCCGACCTCGCGACCTCGATGTTTGTCGGAGAGGAAATCGTCACGGTGTCGGTGCACGAGCCGACCGCGGAGATCATCGTGAACGCGACTGAGCTTGAAATCCTCTCCGCTTCTGTTGAAGGCCAGTCCTCAGGCCCACTGCAGGGCCAGATTGAACTCGACGAACCACTGGAACGCTGTCGCATGGTATTTCCGGGCACGCTCACGCCGGGCGTCTGGCGGCTCCAGGTGTCGTTTCGAGGAAAACTCAATGACAAGCTACGAGGATTTTATCGGAGTTCGTACAAGGATCCTGCCGGACGCACTCGCCTGTTAGCGGCGACGCAATTCGAAGCGACCGATGCTCGTCGCGCCTTTCCCTGTTGGGACGAGCCGGATTTCAAGGCTGTCTTCTCTACGGTTCTTGTCATCGATTCGGCACTGACCGCTGTGTCAAACACCGCCGTGAAGGGTGAGAGCCAAGAAGGTGAAAAGAAGGTCGTGCGGTTCGCGGACACAATCCCCATGTCGAGTTATCTGGTTGCGTTCGTGGTGGGTGAGCTGGAGGCCACGGAACCTGTGGCTGTGGGACAGACACCATTGCGCGTGTGGAGTGTGCCGGGCAAGCGCCATCTCGCGGCGTTCGGGCAGGACATCGCGGCATTCTCGCTCCGTTTTTTCGAGGGCTACTATGGGCTGCCTTACCCGGGGGACAAGCTGGATTTGCTCGCCATCCCGGACTTTGCGTCGGGAGCGATGGAGAACTTGGGCGCCATCACCTTCCGGGAAACGGCCCTGCTGGTGGACGAGCAGACCGCGACTCACGCGGAGCTGGAGCGGGTGGCCGATGTGGTCGCGCACGAGAACGCGCACATGTGGTTTGGAGATCTTGTCACGATGTCGTGGTGGAACGGACTGTGGCTGAACGAAGCCTTCGCCACATTTATGGAAATGCTCGCGGTGGATGTGTGGAAGCCCGAGTGGCGGCGGTGGACGACGTTCGGTGTCTCGCGAGCTGCGGCCCTCGCGGTGGATGGCCTTCACAGTACCCGTCCCATCGAGTACCCGGTCTATGCACCGGGCGATGCGGATGCGATGTTTGACGTTCTGACCTACGAGAAAGGCGCTTCGGTGTTGCGAATGTTGGAGCAGCACCTGGGCCCCCTGGTCTTTCGAGACGGCGTACGGGAATATCTGCGAGCCCATGCCCACGGCAACGCCGACACGCGTGATCTCTGGGCGGCTCTCGGCCGCACTGCCAGACTCCCTGTGCCCGAGATCATGAATGACTGGATCTTCACCCCCGGGTTTCCTCTTCTCAGCGTCCGGCTCGATCGACAGCCTGGTGAAGGCACCTTGCTCGTAGTCACGCAGCAGCGATTTCAGTATCTGCGCGAATCTGAGATACAGCCAACAAAGCCGTCAGACACAGAACCACTCTGGCAGATACCGGTGCAGCTTCGCATCAAGACGAACGGAAAAGTGGACACCCGCCGCGTTCTTTTGACGCAGCCAGAAATCAGGCTTGAATTACAGGAAGGTGCTGAGTCGATCGTCGTGAACGAAGGGGGGCACGGATTCTACCGTGTGCAGTACCACCCAGAGCTGCTGAAGCGGCTTCTCGAGCCCATGCTCAGCGAGCTGGCGCCAATTGAGCGGTTCAACCTCGTCAACGATGCCTGGGCCTTGACGATGGCTGGTCAGATGCCGCTCAACGAGTACCTCGACCTGACCTCGCGGTTCCGACATGAGCGGGACAAGAATGTGTGGGCCGTTCTCCTCGAGTCATTTCAGACCTTGTACCGCCTCGTGCCACCCGGAGATCGGCAGAACCTAGAGGCATTCGTCCGCGGGCGTGTAGGGCCCGCACTGGCCGAGCTGGGGTGGGTTCCGGACCCATCGGAAGATGATCTGATGCGGCAACTTCGCGGTGAGCTCCTGCGTGCGCTCGGCACCATTGGCAATGACGCCGATGTGCAAGCACGTGCGGCAGAGGTGTATGCCGAATACAGGAGGGATATGACTGCCGGGAAGGAAGGCCGGACTCGGGCAGTGGACCCGAATCTGGCCCCAGCTCTAGTGGGAATCCTGGCGCATATCGGCGATGCCGCTCGATACAATGAGTTTTATGAACTCTATCGCACGGCGACCACCCCCCAAGAAGAGCGGCGATACCTGTTTGCTCTGGCGGCGTTCCAACCGGTCAACTTACTGGATCAGACCCTGCTATGTACAATCGATGGAGCGATGCGCTCACAGGACGCGCCGTTCGTTGTCAGGCTCCTACTGATGAACGTGTACGGGCGGGAGCGGGCGTGGACGTTCGTCAAGGAGCACTGGGACAGGATGGACGCCGTGTTTCCCAAGAACGGACTTCGGCGGATGTGTGATGGGGTGACCGGTCTGGCGACTCCTGAACTCGAGCGTGATGTCAGGGAATTCTTCTCCTCGCGAAAAATTGACCTGGGGGGAAAGATTCTGGAGCAGTACCTTGAGCAACTACGCGTGCTCGTCAGATTCCGCGACCAACAGGGCATCACGCTCAGCCGGTACCTGGCCACTCCTTCATCTCACTAGGGACCCATCAGTGACACCCCGGAATGGTGAGCGTTGGAGATTCGTGCTGGGATAGGGTCTTCGGGTCCCGTGACCGCCTGGCCCTACGCGAGTATGTGAATTCTTGCCTCTTGTCGACGCCACCTCAGATCTGAAGACACACCCAGGACCATCCCCGGACCGTGATCTGGGCACCCGTTGGTATCGAAAGGACTCGGAAGCGAGTATAATTAACGGCTTCCGCTTGATTTACTAAACCCTGTGAGCCCTTCCGGTGCCGTTTACGCTTAGTGGCAAAAGACCGTCTAATCATGTTGGCAGGTCAGTGACAGCTCATGAGCCGGCCGCCAAACGGTTTCTATGGGCTGTGACATGACCTGGAAGCATGGGAGCCCTGATGAGCTCAATTTGGTTGCCCGGAGTCGCCAACATGACCATGAGGCGTTCGGTCAGCTGATCGAGCGGTACGCGGATCAAATTTATAATCTCGCGTGTCGCATGGTCGGTGAACATTCAGAGACACAAGATCTTGTGCAGGAGACATTTCTCGCTGCCTATCGGGCGCTCCCGGATTTCCGTGCAGACGCTCGATTCTCAACCTGGTTGTATCGGATTGCGATCAACAAGTGCAAGGATTGGCTCCGAACTCATCCAAGAAGGCAGGAGCCATTCGAGTCCCCTCGAGACAAGGGCGAGTCAGTGCTTGAGATTGGGGTCATCGCGGATGAGTCAACTCCGGAACAGGAGCTGGCGCAAAGGGAAATTGCCATGCACCTGGAGCGGGCCATCCAGGCACTCCCCAAGCTCTATCAAGAGGCGTTTGTCCTCAAGCATATTGAAGGGCTGAGTTACGAGGAAATGAGCAACATTTTGGGGGTTGCGCGGGATACGCTGAAAATGCGGGTCTATAAAGCAAGAACTCTCTTATGTCGGCAGCTCACATGGCTGAAGGATGAACGATGAGGGACGAGTCCATCCAAGACTTTGACGACAATCTGGACGATCTGGAGATTCTGCTGCATCGGTTTGTCGACGATAACTTGGATTCCCAGGAACGGCTCCAATTGTTTCAGGCGCTAGATCGAGATCCGCAACTTCGGGCGAAACTGTTAGAGATCCAGGGGATCGTGGCTCAGGCAGCCCAGCTGCCTCGGTTGCGCTCCCCGGTTGCGCTGAAGGCGCGGGTCCTGAGGGAACTGCCTGCACGGCAAGCAAGTGTCACCGCCCGACTCACAGAATTTTTAGTCGCGCCACGGGTGCTTCGATGGAACCCAGGGATGGCGTTGGTTGTGTTTGGGGTCATTGCGGTCCTAGCCTGGAGTCTCTACCAGGGCTCACCTAGCATCCAGGGCCCAATCCACGAGACGAGGACAGGCGTCGTCAAGGCCCAAATCCTGGTCCGCTTGATGCTGATCCAACCCCAGGCCAAATCCGTCGCCGTGGCAGGAGACTTCAACGGGTGGATGCCCGATCGGACTCCACTCCGGATGACCACCGACGGCGTGTGGACCGTCACGATCCAGGTGAAGCCGGGTCGATACCGTTATATGTTCGTGGTTGACGGAAAAGAGTGGGTTACTGATCCGCTCGCGGTGGAATACAGTATGGATGGATTCGGTGACAGGAATGCCGTCTTGGATGTAGACACGGCGCTCCGGATGTAGCCACACAGATACGCGAAGAAAGTCTGCCTTCCCACCCGCCCCCACGGACGGCCTAACTTCCTCTGCCCCTGCGAAAGTAGCACGACCCTCAAGCAACCCGGTTCCCGTAGAGTTCACGGCTGCTTCCTTCGCGATGCCGACGTGTTGACTGTTGGTATGATCACGCCAAGCACAAAATAAGAATTGCTTTCTGCGCTTAGAGGTCCATGTTACCCTGAACGCTGAATGCTTCCCTAGATTCGGCCGCAGGCCCTCTCTGAAGGGGCGGCTCGTGGTCGCAAGGATTCTCACAGCACCAAAAGGTGCTATATGATGACTGATTCCCAGGAAACCTTACCCCGACCCGAATATAAACGACGGCGGTATTACGTCCACAAGTTTCAGGGCAAGTATGCACTCTTCTTCGGATTCTCGCTGTTCATATATTCACTCATACTGTTTGGCCACGTCGTTCTTACCCCTTACGTCATGCCGGCGTTAGAGTTGACTCAGACCGTCCAGACCGACGATCGCCTCATCCAAGAACCCTACATCGCCGGCAGACAATTTCTGGTACTGAGCGAGACACTATGGCCGGCGCATCTGGCTCTCTTCGTCGGCGTAGCCTTATTTAGCATCTTCCTGACCCACCGGATCGCCGGGCCGGTATATCATTTGCAACAGAGCGCCAAGGAGTTCGCGCAAGGAAACCTGGCACTCCGTATCCGGTTAAGAAAAAAGGATGAGCTGCACGAACTCGCTGATGTGACCAACGAGGCCATAGCGAGCGTTGAACAAGCGATGATCGAGATTCGTGATCGGGAAGCTGCCGAACGAGAGGCTGTTCGCCAGTTGGCGAAATTGATTCGTGCCCAACCCACCAGTCTTCAAGCGATGACCGATCAATTGGACGCGGCTTTGAAGGAAGGCGACCAGATTGACGCGGTCTTCCAGCGGTTCCGTTTCTCCAAGTAACCGGCCGAGTGCAAAGACTGCCCGGGCCTGCGATCACCCTCCTCGGGTACACGGGCGACGACAAAGGAACGGTCAGCCCCACTATCGCCCTCCCTTGACCCGCCTCCACGGCCCTTGCCAACTCAAAATCCTACTCTTCTGTAGCAATGCAGGACGCCGCGCCTGGCGCGTCGAGTGCAGCTTGATCCGCCGCTTGCCCATCTGTTCACATGACAGCTTTCCAATAGGCCGACATCGGCAGATCGGGCCCCGCAAGGGACATCCAAGCCCCTGGGGCTTGGTGTGATCGCCTGTTCGACCGAGCTCTGATCATGGACATTCTTGTCCCCCCTCGCCAAGAAATCTCAGGGCAGAGTGCGATTCATCTAGTTGGTTTCTTGGGGTTTTCTTCCATGGACTCGGATCTGGCACGGCAGTTGCTGCATGGCAGCTAGAGGGTGACGGTCATGAAATACACTGGAGGGCAAAGCGGATTTACACTGATCGAGTTAATGATCGTCACGATTATCATCGGGATCCTCTCGGCCGTTGCCATTCCGAACTTCCTGCGATATCAGGTGAAGTCTCGCCAGGCTGAGGCAAAGAGCAACCTGGGCGCCGTATATGTCTCCGAGATCGCATACCTAGGAGAGACCAGTCGGTATGGCAGTTTTAGAGAGATCGGATTCACGATATCCGGCGGTACCCGCTTCACGTACCGGAGTCCCGCGAATGGCGGAGCGGCCGGCTCGAGTGGCACCCTGGGGGTCGATCTCATCAATGCCAGCCTTGGTGCACCCGCGCCAGAAAACACCGTGGCGCCGTCGGCCGCCCAACTCACGGGCGGCGGGACGAGCGCCCAATTCACAGTCACCGCTACCGCGGATCTTGACAATGATCCCACGCCTGATCAGTGGCATCTGAATCACGACAAGGAAGACCTGAACTTCGCAGACACGAATGATGTCCTTAGCTAGCGAAGCTTAATTGCATGTGGACTGGAATGGACTGACGCGTCTTCTGCTGACCTGATCTTCGTGGCTTTCCGACAACAGCTCTTCCATGGTCTGCGACTCGATCCTCGATGGATATCCTGTCGCAGTCCTGGAATTCGCGTGAAGGGCGCGACGCGGACAGAAAGCGAGCCCGCCCTACTCGTGCCGCAAGACGGCCAAGGGCCGCTGGCCTAAAATGCGATAGGTGCTTAGAAAGCCTACAGCCAGACTCATAGCTACAGTCAGCACGAGCCCACCGGCGAGCACGGTAGGCTGAAGGGTCCACGGAAGATCGAAGATGAAGTACAACACGGCCCACGAGAGTGCGCTGGCTAAGGCAACCCCGATGAGACCCGCCGCTGCCCCCAGCAACGCGTACTCAGCCGCAAACGAGCGCGCGATGAGATGACGTGTTGCCCCAAGGGCTTTGAACACCACTGATTCATAGACCCGCCGATACCGAGTTGCCGCTAAGGCCGCCGCCATGACGAGGCTGCCGGCGAGGATACAAAAGACCGCCACAGCTTGGATTGCCAGAGACAGGCGGTCTAGGATGCGGGCGAAGCTCTCGAGGACTTCGCCGATATTGATAGCCGTGACGTTTGGGAACGCCGCGACAACCGTCTGCTGCAGTGGTACCTCTTGCTCGGGCGGTACGCGCACGGTCGCGACATAGGTGATGGGCGCCCCGTCCAGCGAACCGGGAGACAAGATCATATAAAAGTTCGTCGACATGGTTCCCCAGTCGACCTTCCGAATACTGCTCACCTGGGCACTGACCGTGGTTCCTTGAATGTCAAAGGACACGGTCGATCCGAGATCAAGGCCGAGGTGTTTCGCTGCTTCTTCTTCGATCGAAATGAGCGGCACTGTGGCCTGCCGCCCCTGATCCCACCAGTACCCTTTCGTGATGAGGTTGTCTTCCGGGAGGTCCTCGAGAAAGGTGAGTCCGTAGTCGCGCGTGAAGTACCAGGTCTTCCGCCTTTCCCGCGGCTGGGTCCCTTCGGTGTTTTGTGTGAAATCCGAGATTGGCTGGCCATCGAGCGTGTGCAACCGCCCTCGGACCAGCGGGATGATCTGAACGTTAGGATCGGTGGTTTGCGCGTGGATCAGCTGCGTGAAGCCACTCTTCTGGTCTGGCTGAATGTCAATGAAGAAGAACGTGGGCGCGTCGGCCGGTCGACTCTCACCAACCTGTCGGACGAGGCTCCGCTCCAGGAGCGACACGGCCACGATCACCATTACCCCAGTCCCCACTGCGAGCATGATTCCGACCGCCTGGCTGCCTGGACGGTGCAGGTTGCTCACCGCCTGCCGGATCGCGAGTGATCGGGGCCCCTGAATTCGGGACAGGGCGCGGACCAGCAGGGATGCCGAGAGCAAGAGTCCTGTCACGGCCACCGCGAGCGCGGCGAGAAAAAGGAGGCCGACCTTCCATGATCCTGCTTGCCAAATCGCCAGACTGCCCAAGCCGAGGCCAATGACCCCTGCCGTCAGCCATCGGAATGAGTCGATGCTGCAGAGAGTCCGATACCACTCGCGCAGCACTGCGGGGCGCTTGGCTCGTGAGGCGGTTTCAGGCTTCGTGACGTCCCGTCGGAAGATGAGCGCGGGTCGGATCTCGCGCACGCCCAGCAGAGGCCAGAGTGCAAACAAGAGGGAGGTCAGGACGCCAAAGGCCACGCCCTTAAGGACCACCGGTATGGTTGACGCCGTGAGTGAAGTCGACAGTCGCAGCTGTTCCAGCAGGTCGCTGGCAAACAGGCCGGCCAGCAGCGCTGGGAGCGCAGCTTGGAAGAGAATACCTAAGGCAATGCCTGTGAGACTGCCAATCGCTGCGAGCAGGAGGGCCTGCAGGAGGTACGTTCGGATGATCACGGCGGACTCAGCGCCCAGTGTTTTGAGGATCGCGATCGTCTGAAGCTTCTCACGGAGGAAGGCCTGCATGCTCATCGCAACGCCGATCCCGCCGACAAACAGCGCGATGAGGCCGGTGAGTCCTAAATACCGTGTGAGTTGGTCCAAGAACCGCTTGAGCTGGGGCTGGGCTGTCCGATACGTCGTCACCCTGGCCGACTCGCCAGCGAGGCGTCCCCGCAGCTCGTGTTGCAGCGCCGTGATCGAGACGATGGAGGGCACGCGGAGCAGGTACCGCTCTCGAACCCGACTCCCTGGTTTTACCAGCTCGGTCGCAACCAGGCCCTCCCTGGAAATGATCACCCGCGGGCCCAGGCTGAACATGTTTGCGACGCGATCCGGCTCCTTACGGATCTGTCCGGTGATCGTAAACTCGGCCTGGCCGACTTTCACAAGATCACCAATCCCTAGGCCCATCCGGATGAGCAGGGACTGCTGGACGAGTGCGCCATAGCAAGGAGTCCTCGCACACTTGGGCACGGGAGGAGACAGCAAGATGGGTAGAGGAAGGTCAGGATTGAATTGGAGAGAACCGTACAAAGGATATCCCTCCTCCACAGCCTTCAGCTCGACGAGCTGCGTCAGAGGGAGCCGGGCGTCGTGCGACACATCACCAGCATTGGGCGTCGTGGTCGCAGCCATGGCGACAAGCTCGCTGACATGAGTCATGTTCATGCCGCGCGCCACGAGTGATTCCAGGACCGCCCCGCCTTTCTCGCTGACGGAACGCGGGAGGCGTATTTCCACGTCACCCCCCAATAGTGCTCGCGCCTCGCGACTGATAGTTCGCTCGACATTCGCAGCGAACAGTGCAACGCCGACGAGCGCACCAACCCCCATGGCAATGCAGAGAAAAAAGTACAGAAAATGGCGCCAGGTGGCCCTTGTCTCGCGCCAGGCCATGCGGACGGAGAATGACATCAGGGCCTCAATTCTGAGGAGGTAGGCGACGATGAGGAGAGGTTATCCGACTCGATGCGACCGTCGCGGAGCGAGACGATCCGGTCTGCAAAGGAGGCCAAGTCGGGATCATGAGTCACCAGGATCAGCGTGCTTCCATGGTCCCGGTTCAAGCCGAGGAGGAGATCGATCACGTGCCGTCCGGCCGTCGAGTCGAGGTTGCCCGTTGGTTCATCCGCCAGGAGCACCGGTGGCCGGCAGGCAAAGGCGCGGGCGACGGCGACACGCTGCTGTTCACCACCGGAAAGTTGGACGGGATAATGGTCTCGCCTGTCTTGGAGGCCCACGGCCCATAACAGCTCCTCGGCCCGGTCCCTCGCCTGAGCGTCTCCAGTCAGCTCTAGCGGGACGGCAACGTTCTCCTGCGCAGTCAGTGTGGGAATAAGGTGGAAGGATTGGAAGATATACCCGACCTTGTCGCGGCGATACCGAGCCATTTCACTCTCACGGAGTGTCGTAATCTCGACACCGTCCAGCAAGATGGATCCGGCCGTAGGCCTGTCCAATCCGGCAATCAATCCCAATAGCGTGGATTTCCCGCTTCCAGATGGGCCGGCGATCGCAACAATCTGCTTCTCAGGAATTTCCAGCGACACGTCCTCCAGAATTGTGACGGTATGACCGCCTGCGTTGAGATGCATCGAAAGGTGTCTGATGGAAATCATACGCTTGTTTATACGATAGTAACTGAGGGGTGCAAGATTAAACCGAACACTCTATTATTATACCCGGATGCTTTTAGGGATCAGTCATACGTCAACCGGCACTTGGCGGCCCACGCGATGCTTGCTTCTTGGCATACTCCTCGGAGTGCTGTGCTGCTCGCTCGCTTCGTGCGAGGAAGCCTCTGAACCAATTCCCTCGCATTCTTCTTCATCTGGCGGGTTGGAGTCGGATGGCGATCGCAGCGGAGTAGCCGGACAAGAGAACCAGCTCGACCAGTCGCAGCGACCGAGAATCGTGGCGTTTGGCAATAGCCTCACAGCTGGTCTGGGAGTCTTACCCGAGGATTCATACCCGGCAGAGCTCCAGCGTCGACTTGATGCCACGGGCCACAGGTATCGCGTGATCAATGCGGGGGTCAGCGGGGATACGACGGCCGGCGGGCTCCGGCGTGTCGACTGGGTGCTCAACAGTGGCCCACATATTGTGATCCTGGAACTTGGCGGAAATGACGGGCTACGCGGGGTGGATCTCGTTGATACGCGAACGAACCTCGAGCGGATTATCGAACGTCTGCAAACCGCTGGCGTGACGATCATACTGGCTGGCATGAAGCTGCCGACGAATTATGGTGCCGAGTACACCGAGCAGTTTGCTGCGATGTATCCGGACCTCGCGCGCAGGTATAAGGTGACGCTCATGCCGTTCTTCCTCGAAGGGGTGGCCACCCAAGCCCGGCTCACCCAAGCGGACGGGATTCACCCGACCGCCGAAGGTTATCAGGTCATCGTGGATCACCTCATGGTCTTCCTGGAACCCCTCTTGATCCAGGATACCCAGACGCGATCGTAGGCAGTCTCGAAATTGAGAAGGTCCACACCGTCCTACATCGAAGCAGCCGTGGGTGGGAGATGATCTCACCTCACATGCTTTCTAGCATTGCGAGAAGCTTCCCGGTACAATCGCCGCTTTACTGAGGGGAACGAATCAGAATGCAAGAGTGGCTGACAATGTGGGTGACGATATGGTTTGAGACAGTCCGGGATTGGGGTTACCCGGGAATCATCCTGTTGATGGCAGCCGAAAGCTCCGTGTTCCCCGTTCCCAGTGAGATCGTCATCCCACCTGCCGCCTACTGGGCGAC
>JBHICF010000048.1:0-10926 GCA_046759485.1 Nitrospiraceae bacterium | reverse complement strand
TGCGGGAGGGGGGCAAGACGGTGGGCTCGGGCGTGGTCACGGAAATTATGACATAGGAGCCGGCTGACTGGCGCAGGAGATCATGGTGGTGAAAGTTGATCAGCGAATCCGCATCAGACTGAAGGGCTTCGACTATCGAATTCTCGACGAGTCGGTGGCGGAAATCGTGGAGACGGTGAGGCGAAGTGGGGCCAAGATTGCAGGCCCGATTCCCCTTCCCACACGAATTGAACGATTCACTGTGCAGCGGTCCACTCACGCTGACAAGAAATCTCGCGAACAGTTTGAGATTCGAACGCACAAGCGACTGCTGGACATCATGGAGCCAACGCCAGAGACCATGGACGCCCTGATGAAGTTGAATCTGGCGGCTGGGGTGGACGTCGAAATCAAGCTGTGACCTTATAGGGCTGGACGGGTGAGTGCATATGACAGATGGATTACTTGGCAAGAAGCTTGGGATGACCCAAGTCTATGATGCCGAGGGAAGATTGATACCCGTGACCATCATCGAGGCCGGCCCTTGCCGTGTTGCACAGGTCAGGACGCCGGAGCGAGATGGGTATACGGCCGTGCAATTGGCCTTCGACGAAGTACCGGAGCGGAAGCTGTCCAAGGCTGAAAGGGGACATCTGAAGGCGCTACAAGTTCCTCCCAGTCGTACGCTGCGCGAGTTTCGAAAGACAGGGGACGTAGAGGTTGGCCAAGTAGTCAAGGCGGATCTGTTTCAGAAAGGCGAACGGGTCGATGTTCAGGGCGTATCAAAAGGGAAGGGATTCCAAGGTGTGATCAAGCGGCATCACTATAGTGGTGGTCCTGCGACCCACGGCTCCATGTTCCATCGTGCTCCTGGTTCGATCGGCAGTAGCTCCTACCCTTCCCGAGTATGGAAGAATAAGGCGCTGCCTGGCCAGATGGGTAGCGAGCGAGTGACCGTGCGCAAGTTGATAGTGGTGGAGGTTCGTCCGGACGAAAACCTCATGTTCGTCAGCGGCGCCGTTCCGGGCGCAGATGGTGGAATGATTGTGATTCGACGATCCAAGGCAAGGTAGGCCATGCCGACTCTCGATGTCGTAGATACACAGAAACGAAAGGTCGGCTCTGTCGAGCTGCGGGAGGACGTGTTCAGTGCGAGTCCGTCCAGCTCGCTGGTCCATGAGGCCGTTGTGATGCAGCGCGCGAGCGAACGGCAGGGCAGTGCGTCCACATTACGGCGAGGTGAGGTCAGCGGATCTGGGAAAAAACCTTGGAAGCAGAAGCATACCGGGCGTGCACGCGTGGGGTCGATCCGTTCGCCCCTCTGGCGTCATGGCGGGACCGTCTTCGGCCCCCACCCACGGAATTACGCATTCTCGATTCCGAAAAAGAAATATCGTGCAGCCTTGAAGAGCGCATTGTCGGCGAAGCTTGCAGCCGGCCAGCTCCTTGTGGTGTCTGCACTGGTGCTGCCTCAGGCGAAGACTCGAGAATTGACCAAGGTATTGGACCAACTGGGGTTAACCCGTACGACGCTGATCATTGTTGGTGAGCCCGATGCCACCCTTGAACGAGCGTCTCGGAATCTTCGTCGAGTGAAGCTGGTCAAGCCTGATGCGCTGAGTATCTACGACGTGGTGCGTTACGATGCAATCGTGGTTCCGGAGAGAGATCTCGCGCGTCTTCAGGAGGTATGGTCGTGACACGTGGGCCACACGAGATCTTAATACGCCCGCTCCTCACCGAAAAGATGACGGCATTACGCGAAAGCGCGAACAAGGTTGCGTTCTTGGTGAAGCCTGATTCGAACCGGATCGAAATCAAGCGAGCGGTCGAGACGGCTCTCAAGGTCAAGGTAGAGCGCGTGAATGTGCAAAATGTAAAAGGGAAAACCAAACGCCTTGGCCGGTATGCGGGCAAACGATCTGATTGGAAGAAAGCGATTGTCACCTTGAAGGAAGGCGAGAAGCTAGAAGTGTACGAAAGCGTGTAACGCGGTGCGTTTCTCTGTCTGAGTAATAAGGGGATACGAGCGATGGGCGTCAAAGTGTATCGGCCGACATCTCCGGGGCGACGAGGCATGACCAGTGTCACCGGTGACGATCTGACGAAGAAACGTCCTGAGAAGGCTTTAACGGAGTTTAACCACCGGACCTCCGGAAGGAACAACGTTGGTCGCACGACGAGCCGGTTCAGAGGAGACGGACACAGGCGGCTCTACCGACGCATCGATTTCAAGCGAGACAAGTTGGATATCATGGCCCGCGTGGTAGCGATCGAGTACGATCCAAACCGTTCGGCGAGAATTGCCTTGCTTCATTACACTGATGGAGAAAAGCGGTACATCCTCGCACCAGCTGGACTCACTGTGGGCGACCGGGTCCAGTGTGGTCCGAATGCTGAGGTCAGGCCGGGGAATGCGCTGCCCCTCCAGAGTGTGCCGTTCGGCACGACAGTCCATAATATCGAACTCAGGCCGGGTAAAGGAGGGCAATTGATCCGGAGCGCCGGAAGTCTGGCCCAGGTCATGGGTCGGGAGGGCGCATACGTGCTGGTCCGCCTCAAGTCCGGGGAGATGCGACGTATCCTAGGAACCTGTATGGCCACGGTGGGACAGGTCGGAAACCTCGATCATGAGAATGAGTCCGTCGGAAAAGCGGGACGCTCTCGGTGGAGGGGAAAGCGGCCTCATAACCGCGGGGTGGTCATGAATCCCGTCGACCATCCGCATGGTGGAGGAGAAGGAAAATCCGGACAGGGGAATCCTCATCCCGTGTCACCATGGGGTGTGCCCACCAAAGGCTATAAGACGCGGAGGAACAAGGCGACCAACAAGTTCATCATCACGCGGCGGACAAAGTAGTCGGTCGTCGAGGGGAGGGCTATGCCAAGGTCGGTGAGTAAGGGCGCATTTGTTGATGCGCATCTACTGAAAAAGGTCGAGCAGATGAATGAAACGAGGGATCGAAAGTTGATCAAGACATGGTCGCGTCGATCGACCGTGATTCCGGAGATGATCGGCCATACATTTGCTGTACATAATGGAAAAAAATTTATCCCCGTATTTGTGTCCGAGAACATGGTCGGCCACAAGTTGGGGGAGTTCGCTCCGACCCGGTTCTTCAAGGGACACGGAGTGGCGAGGACCGAGAAGGCAATCCCTTTAAAGTAAGCGAGGACCGTGTGGCAGGGAGCCTGCCGGTCGCGTTCTCCTAAGGCGCGACACCTCATGGCACGCAGGATTTTTGACATGCCTGAAGCTAAAGCGATTCTTCGATACGTGCGAGTGCCCCCACGGAAGGCGCGTCTGATCGTGGATCTCATTCGTGGGCAGAAGGTGCCGGAGGCCCTCGTCCGTCTGAAATACTCGCCACGCTCGGCGGCGAAGGTGGTCGAGAAGCTTCTCCAATCCGCTGTCGCCAATGCAGAGCAGAAGGAACTGGGTGAGAGTGAGGACATGGTTGTCTCGCGTGCCTATGTCGACGGCGGTCCGATTTATAAGCGATTTCGCGCGCGTTCGATGGGGCGTGCCAACCCAATCCAAAAACGTACCAGTCACATTACGGTCGTCGTATCGGCGCCAGAAGTAGCGACAAAAACATAGGTTCACGGTCAAGGTCGATCTGAGGGGACAGGAGACGTATGGGACAAAAGACGCATCCGGTAGGGTATCGCCTGGGCTTCAACCGAACGTGGAGTTCGCGCTGGTACGCTCGCAAGGATTACACCAAGTTGCTGCACCAAGATATCCGGATTCGGAAGATGGTCAAACAGAAACTGTATCATGCGGGTGTCTCACGGATAGAGATTGAACGCTCAGGAGACCAGATCCGAGTGATCATCTTTACGGCTCGGCCGGGAATCATCATTGGTCGCAAGGGGGCGGAGGTCGATAAGCTGAAGGCATCGCTCGAGAAGGAGTATGGCAGTCAGGTCTACATCACCGTGAAAGAAATTAAAAAACCTGAGCTCGATGCCCAACTTGTCAGTGAGAACATTGCTGTGCAACTGGAAAAGCGGGTTGCCTTTCGCCGAGCCATGAAACGAAGTGTGGCCGCGGCGTTGAGACTTGGAGCACAAGGCATTCGGGTCAGCTGCGCGGGCCGTCTTGGTGGGAATGAGATCGCCCGGACTGAATGGTACCGGGAAGGTCGAGTGCCACTGCACACCCTTCGCGCCGATATCGATTTCGGGTTCGCGGAGGCGCATACCACCATGGGGCAGATCGGAGTGAAGACCTGGATCTACCGAGGTGAGACGCTGCCTGTGCAGCCTGCCAAGAGCGAGAACGTCTTTGACCAATAACGTGTGTGAGCCGAGGCCATTCACCGTCTTCCAAGTGGTAACTCGCGGGTACGTCCGGTAAGTATGGAGAACATGGATGCTGGCGCCCAAAAAGGTTAAGTTCAGAAAAATGCAGAAGGGTCGGATGCGCGGCAAGGCCTACCGCGGCGGCCAGCTCACCCTGGGAGAGTACGGGCTGAAGGCAATGCAGCCCGGTTGGATCACGAGCCGGCAAATCGAGGCGGCTCGCATTGCCATCACGCGTCACGTGAAGCGGGGTGGGCAAGTCTGGACACGCATATTCCCAGACAAGCCGATCACGAAAAAGCCGGCTGAAACAAGGATGGGAAAGGGAAAGGGCAGTCCAGAGTTTTGGGTCGCCGTGGTCAAGCCGGGCCGGGTGCTGTACGAAATGGATGGAGTGACCAAAGAAGTCGCTGTCGAGGCGTTGCGGCTGGCCGCACACAAATTACCGATCGCGACGAGGTTTATGACTCGTGGTGTACTGTAGACGTACGTAGAATCGGGTCTTCGGATACGGCAAGGATGGATACGAAGGAACTTCGAGGGTTAACGGACGCTGAGTTGGCCGAGAAGGTGCAACAACTCAAGCAGGAGTTGTTCAATCTCCGGTTCCAGCTTGCAACCGGTCGTATTGAGAATCCCATGCGGATTCGACAGAGCCGGCGCGACCTCGCGCGCGTGAAAACCATCTTGCGTGAGCAGCTCGGTGCCCAGCAACCTGGCGACCAGCAGAAAACGTGATTGATATGGGAAAGACACCAAAGAAGCAACGTGAGAGGATCGGCCACGTCGTGAGCGACAAGATGGATAAAACGGTCGTGGTAAGTGTTAATCGATTCGTGCAGCACCCATTCTATGGCAAGGTGGTGCGCCGTGTCACCACTCTCAAGGCGCATGATGAGCAGAATGCCTGTAAGCAGGGAGATCGGGTGAAAGTCAGGGAGACTCGCCCGATCAGCAAGCAGAAGCGCTGGAGGGTGATCGACATTGTGCAGCGAGCCCAGCCTGACTAGAGAGGATACACACGTCTACGAGTCCGACCGGCAGAGTGTTCAAACGTCGGCATCAACTTGTTGACGTTCGAAATGCGATCGGTGAAGCCTGGCTGAATCATGATTCAGAACTACAGCTATCTGGATGTGGCAGACAACTCGGGTGCCAAGCAGGTGATGTGTTTTCACGTGCTAGGCGGGTCAAAACGACGTTATGGCTCGGTGGGAGATGTGGTGGTGGTCGCCGTGAAAGAGGCAATCCCCCAAGCGACGGTCAAGAAAGGGGATGTCAGCCGGGCAGTCATCGTACGGACCACAAAGGGAGTGCGTCGTGATGACGGGTCCTACATCAAGTTCGATCGAAATGCCTGCGTGCTCATTAACGCGCAGGGTGAACCGATCGGGACGCGCATCTTCGGTCCCGTGGCAAGAGAACTGCGTTGGAAAAAATTCATGAAGATCATTTCTCTTGCGCCAGAGGTGCTGTAGCGGGGTAGCGAAGCGCGTATGAATCGTCAGGCCATCGCGAAAACAAAGCTCAGGAAGGGCGACCTTGTTATGGTGATCAGCGGTCGCGAGCGAGGGAAGACCGGCAAGGTTCTGTCTATTGATCTGACGCGAGGGAAAATCACTGTCGAGAAGCTGAACATCATTAAGCGGCATACCCGACCCACCCAGAAGAACAGGCAGGGTGGAATTCTTGAACGCGAGGCTCCGCTGGCGATCTCAAATGTGATGTACTTCAGTACGAATCAGCAACAGCCGGTTCGCCTGGGCGTGAAGACAATGGAAGACCAACGGCGGGTGCGGGTCACGCGAAAGCATAACGAAGTGCTCGAGTAAGGGGAGCGTCGAGACCGATGGCGAAGGGTGAGAAACGGCCTCCGGATAAAGGGGCTGAGAAAAAGGCGGCCGCGAAGAAGGAGGCAAAGCCCCCGCAACAGGCCCGTGCTGAGGGGCCCAAAGAACCACGGACTCCGCCTCGTTTGAAGGAGTCGTATCGTCAGCACGTCGTACCTGCGTTGATGAAGGAGTTTGGTTACAAGAACCCTATGCAGGTGCCAAAACTGGATTACATGGTCTTGAATGTTGGTATGGGGGCAGCCATTCAGAACGTCAAGCTTCTGGAGAGCGCCACAACTGAGTTAGGAATCCTCACCGGCCAGAAGCCTGTGACCACCAGGGCCAAGAAGGCCATCGCTGGATTCAAACTCCGACAGGGGATGCCCATCGGGGCCAAAGTGACCCTGAGGAGCGATCGGATGTACGAGTTCCTTGATCGGTTGATGAGCTTGGCCCTTCCAAGGATTCGGGATTTCCGGGGCGTATCACCGAAAGCGTTTGATGGTCGTGGCAATTACACGCTCGGACTCAAGGAGCAACTGATTTTCACGGAAATCCACTATGATAGCGTCGCGTCGATCCATGGAATGGACATCACGATTGTCACGACGGCCAAGACCAACGATGAAGGGAAGGCGTTATTGCGCCATCTAGGGATGCCGTTCCGAGCCTGATTGGCCAACGGGCTGAACGCCACCATTCTGAGGCGCATGTTGAGAGCGGAAGAGAGGGACGATGTCACGGTTAGCCTTACGATTGAAAGCAGTTTCGAATCCTAAGTTTCGAGTGCGTCGGTATAACCGATGTCCTGTGTGCGGTCGCGTCCGAGGATTTCTGCGACGCTTTCAGATGTGCAGGATTTGTTTCCGTTTCCTCAGTTTGAAAGGTGAGATCCCGGGCATCAGGAAGGCCAGTTGGTAGCTGCGTGTCCAGAGCAAGTATCTAGGCAATGAGCTCCCAATCAGGCTGTGAGTACTTCACGTAGCATGTCATCAAGGTAAGGATTGGACGAATGGTTACTGACCCAGTAGCAGATCTTCTCATCCGGCTTCAAAACGGGGGACGCCGTGCCCATGAGACGGTCACGATCCCGGCATCGAGGTTCAAAACGGAAATTCTGCGTGTGCTCAAGGGCGAGGGCTTCGTTGGGGACTATCAGCCATCTGAATCCAACGGCCATCCTGCATTGCAGGTGCGATTACGGTATCTTGGCGTGGGACAACCCGTCATCACAGGAACTCGGCGGATCAGTAAACCAGGTAAGCGTGTCTACATTGGGAAGGGTGGTGTCTCGAAAGTGAGAGGAGGGATGGGGCTCGCGGTTGTGTCCACATCCAAAGGTCTCATGACGGACCAGGAATCTCGGCGGGCAGGATTGGGAGGCGAAGTTCTCTTCCACATTTGGTAGCACTTTCTGGGACAGCATTGACGTTATGTCGCGAATAGGAAAAAAGCCCATCACGATCCCATCGAAGGTGGAAGTCAGCGTTTCCGGACAAGCGGTCTCGGTGAAGGGACCCCTCGGTCAGCTGCAGTGGGCGCTTCCCCCCGGTATCGCCGTCGCGGTGACCGACGGGCAGGTTTTGGTCACGCGTGCGACGGATGAACGCCGTTTGAGAGCTCTCCACGGATTGACCCGTGCCGAACTCGCGAATCTCATCCAAGGCGTGACCGGAGGCTACCAGCGGACGCTGGAAATGACCGGGGTTGGGTACAAGGCTCAAACCCAAGGCCAAACGGTGAGCATAAGTGTCGGATACACCCATCCGGTCGTCTATAGCTTCCCGACGGGCGTAGAGGTGAAGGTGGAGAAGCAGACGGTTCTCACGGTCCGTGGAGCGGACAAAAGACAGGTTGGCCAAACGGCCGCGGATATTCGGGCGATCAAGCCGCCGGATGTCTATAAACAAAAGGGCATTCGGTATGCGGGTGAAGTGCTACGGAAGAAGGAAGGGAAGACCGGGAAGTAGGCGAGGTCATGAGAAGGGCAGAGAAAGTCGAGCAGCTTGAGAGGCGACGACGGCGCGTGCGTCAACGCGTGTTCGGAACGCAGTCCCGCCCGCGTCTGAGCGTCTTTCGGAGCCAGCGCCATATATATGCGCAGCTGATCGATGACATCAGTATGCGTACCCTGGTGTCTGCCTCGAGCCTGGACCCCAGTCTTCGTAAACGTGGAGCCTCCACGGGAACCGTTGACGCTGCGAAGGGTGTAGGGCAGCTTCTCGCCACTCGCGCGAAGTCAGCGAGCGTTGAGGCTGTGGTGTTTGATCGAGGTGGAAGACGATATCACGGGCGCATCAAGGCGTTGGCTGAAGCGTCTCGAGAGCACGGCCTCAAATTCTAAGAGGAGGATTCGGATTTCGTGCGAGTCAATGCTGACGAACTCAGTCTGAAAGACAAAGTGGTCTTCATCAATCGGGTGGCGAAGGTCGTCAAAGGCGGCAAGCGCTTCAATTTCTGCGCGCTCGTGGTGGTCGGTGACGGTCATGGGTGGGTCGGTATTGGTAAGGGAAAGGCCGCGGAGGTGCCCGCGGCGATTTCCAAAGCCATAGAGCAGGCCAAGAAGCATCTGGTCCATGTTCCGCTTAAGGCGGAGACGATTCCTCATGAGGTGCATGGACACTTTGGTGGAGAGCACGTGTTGTTAAAGCCGGCTCCGGTTGGGTCCGGAGTCATCGCTGGGGGAGCCGTGCGAGCGGTGGTCGAGCTTGCAGGCGCGCACAATATTATCGCGAAAACGCTGGGCCGAGGAAATCCGTTCAATACGGTCAAAGCCACGCTCGACGGTCTCTGTCAACTCAAAGATCCCGTGGAGGCCACGCGTATCCGCCGCAGCCAAGTGGAACAGGCCGGGTGAAGGGAATGGCAAAATCTAAAACAGGGGCCAAACAGCTGTCGATCACACTGAAACGGAGCCCAATCGGGACTCCCTATCGGCAGCGACTGGTGGTCCAGGGACTCGGCCTTCGGAGACTGCATCACACCGTCTCGCGGCCTGACACGCCGCAAGTTCGCGGCTTGATTCAAAAGATTCGGCATCTGCTCGAGGTGAAGGCCCAATGAAACTCCACGAGTTAGCTCCATTCGCCGGAGCAAGGAAAAAACAGAAGCGAATCGGCAGGGGACTAGGGTCTGGTCACGGGAAGACCTCGACCAAAGGCCATAAGGGTATTAAGGCTCGGTCAGGTGGCGGCAAGCGGCCTGGCTTCGAAGGAGGGCAGATGCCCTTGGTTCGCCGGGTTCCGAAGTTTGGATTCACCAATCACTTCAGAATAGAGTACGCGATTGTGAATCTCAAATCACTCGCAGCCTTGGGAACCGTGGAACAGGTGAGGCCGGAGGATTTGGTAGGTGCTGGAATCATCAAACGGAAGCACCTCCCGGTGAAAATCCTTGGCTCGGGCGAGATCGCGAGGCCGATCGTCATCCAGGCCCATAAGTTCAGCAAAACGGCGCTGGAGAAGATCCAGGCTGCCGGTGGGAGGGCTGAGGTCATCGGCAGTGTTTGAGCGACTCCTCACGAGCTTCCAAAATATCTTCAAGATACCGGAGCTCCGAAACCGTGTCCTGTTCACCATCACGATGTTGGCGGTGTATCGGATCGGGGCCCACATTCCGACGCCTGGCATCAACAATGAGGAATTATCGAAATTCCTGCTCGAACGAGGAGGAGCGTTACTTGGTTTCTTAGACATTTTTTCAGGCGGGGCGCTGTCACGGCTGACGGTCTTTGCACTGGGCATCATGCCTTACATCAGTGCGTCGATCATCTTGCAGCTGCTGACGGTTGTGATTCCGCATCTGTCGAAGCTCGCGAAGGAGGGTGAACGAGGGCGGAAGAAGATCATTCAATATACGCGATACGGCACCATCCTGATTGCAGTCATCCAGGCTTTCGGCATCTCCATCGGACTGGAAGGCATGAATCAGGGAGCCTTCGTTTTGCACAAAGGATGGGCCTTTCGCCTTATGACCGTGATCACCTTGACCGCCGGCACGGCCTTCCTCATGTGGCTCGGTGAACAGATCACCGAGCGAGGGGTAGGCAACGGGATCTCGTTGATCATCTTTGCTGGGATCGTTGCTCGTCTGCCGAGCGCAGTTGTCCAGACGTTTGATTTATACCAGGTCGGTCAGTTGAGTTTTGCGCTGCTGGCTGCCCTGGTGGTCGTCATGGTGGCCGTCGTAGGCGCGATCGTATTTCTAGAAAGCGGTCGGCGCAAGATCCCGGTTCAGTATGCCAAACGCGTGATCGGGCGGCGCGTCTTTGGAGGCCAAAGCACCCATATTCCTTTAAAGATCAATACAGCTGGGGTCATTCCCCCGATATTCGCATCGTCGATCATTGCCTTCCCAGCCACGATTGCGGGCTTCATTCAAATTCCCTGGGTGCAATCGATTGGCACGCAACTGGCCCCAGGCTCGTTGGTCTATACGCTCATGTATGTCAGCATGATCATCTTTTTCTGTTTTTTCTATACGGCCGTCGTTCTGAATCCAGTCGACATGGCAGACAACATGAAAAAGTACGGGGGGTTTATTCCAGGGATTCGGCCAGGGCAGCGGACGTCGGACTATATCTACAAAGTGTTAACTCGCATCACGTTTGCTGGAGCGTTGTACCTCGCGATGGTCTGCGTCATTCCGGAGCTCCTGATTTACCGGCTGAACGTGCCTTTTTATTTTGGGGGCACTTCGTTGCTGATCGTGGTGGGCGTCGGTCTGGATACAGCCCAACAGATAGAATCACACATGCTCATGAGGAACTACGAAGGATTCTTGGCCAAGGGGCGGCTGAAAGGACGCG
>JBHICF010000047.1:0-10997 GCA_046759485.1 Nitrospiraceae bacterium | reverse complement strand
GCGGTGTGAACGGCTCAACCGTAACGTGAAGCTCAACGCTGTGGAAAGGAGGTGAGCGCATTGGCCACGAAGAAGGCATCGAAGGCAAAGAAAAAGAAGAGATAAGACTAGCTGACTAGAACGCCGGGGGTAGGGCCACTTACTCCCGGCGTACTATTTTCCTTCCCCAATCTCCCCTCCTCTTTCCGCTTGTCAGCCACATTGCAGTCTAGAGAGAGTCTCGTCCATGATCTCATGCTGACTCTACTGCTGGAATGGTATACGCAGCAAACTGCGTTTTGCGGCGGAATGGGATGACTTTACAACGCGGACGGGACAGAAAGAGGGAGCTTGCTTGGTTGCCCTAAAGAATTGAGCGCAACCTTGGTCGATTGGTCGGCAGCCGAATGATCGGCGGGCACAAGAATCCAGCTGTCGGTCTGTTGCAGGATCTGCTCCACGAGCTTCGTGTGCAGCGCATGACCGGACCGGTCGGCGATAAGATGCCCGATAAAGGGCCGCCCAAGGAGTGCGAGGTCACCGATCAGGTCCAATACTTTGTGGCGGACAAACTCATCATCATAACGAAGGCCAGACGTGTTCAACACATCGCGGTCCGCGAGCACCACCGTATTGTCCAGTGATCCCCCTTTACCCAAACCGCGCGCCCAGAGTTCCTCGACTTCCTTCAGAAATCCGAACGTCCTCGCACCCGCGATTTCCTTCTCGAACGCGTTGACTGAGAAATCAAAGGCGATCCCCTGCTTGCGGATCAGCGGATGATCGTAGTGAATGGAGTAGGAAATCCGAGAGGTCGCACATGGCTCGATGATGACGCGGCGGTCTCCGTCGACTACCTGAATGGGTTTCACGATTTTCAGGAAAGACCTCACTCGGTCTTGTGGAACACGGCCAGCAGCCTTGATCAGCTTTACAAAGGGACCTGCGCTACCATCCATGGCGGGCACTTCCCCAGCATCCAAGTCGACAAACACATTGTCGACCTCAAGGCCGACAAGAGCGGCCAGCATGTGCTCAACCGTCCTCACGGAGGTCCCGTTATTCTGAAGAGCTGTACAGAGTTCGCTCGCCATCAGATTGGAGATGGACGCCTTGAGCCTAACGGGTTCGCCCTTGTCACGTCTCACAAAGACGATGCCGGTATCAGGGGGAGCGGGTCTGAGAGTGACGGTGACGGGATGGCCAGAGTGCAGGCCTACTCCTGAGCAGGATATCGACTGACCGAGCGTGGTTTGCTGAGTCATAAGAGCCTTAGTCGCCTCGACTTCAGGGGATAAAGCAATAGTTATACCAACACAATGTATGTAGGAAATAATTCTAACCTATTGTAATGTAATAGATTCTTTAATGCTCATCACAGACCGTTCCCCACCAAGTTGTTGTAAAAACATAACACTGTGGCTTTTTTACTGATTCCTTAGCCACACTAGCCTCGCAAAGTTGCTTCTGAATGTGGGTCGCCCTCTTCTGTCCTCTTATATGGAAATGAGGCCACCATTGATTGCCAGCCTCTCCAGCCCCATGCTAGAGTCGCCGGCCGAGTCTACCCGGGCTCCCATCTACCCGGTTAGGGACGGCCCCTGTCGCGTCACCGGACAGTGACCCTGAGGAACAGCATGGAACCGAGCGAAAGATTGATTGCCAAGAAGCTGGAATGGGCTCAAGCAAAGCGTGGCCTCTCGGTTGAAGACGGGGTCATGCAAGACCACCGTGCCAGGGGTGGTCGGATGCCACCCGGACAGCACCACGTGAACGGCTGGCCGGTGTTGGACCTAGGTATTCATCCATCCATTCCGCTTCACGAATGGCGACTCTCAGTCACCGGGTCGGTGGAGCAGTCCTTCACCTGGAACTGGGACGATTTTCTGGCCCAACCGCAGGTCCAAACGGTCTCTGACTTCCACTGCGTGACCACGTGGAGCACATTCGAGAATCATTGGGAGGGAGTCAGTTTCCGTCATCTCATCGAGATCGCGCGGCCCCACCCGGAGGCCTGCTTTGTCTATTTCACCAGCTATGACAATTACTCCACCAATCTGCCCCTCGAAGCCTGCCAAGCTGACGATGTACTGTTGACACACAGATGGAATGGCGAGTCACTCGCATGTGAGCATGGAGGGCCGGTTCGCGTGATCGTCCCGAAACGCTACGCGTGGAAGGGGGCAAAGTGGATCAAGGAGATCTCGTTCCTCGCACACGACCGCTTGGGCTATTGGGAGGTCCGAGGCTATTCCAACACCGCCTTGCCGTGGCAGGAAGATCGTTACGCCTGATCTCACGGGCGGGGATTGAGCTCGATCAGTCCTTTCCGGATTGCTAAGATCGCTGCCTGGGTTCGATCGTAGACCTGCAGCTTATGGAAGATGTTCCGAACATGATTCTTGACCGTCTTCTCACTGAGATCGAGACTATTTGCAATCTCTTTGTTCGTTTTGCCCTCCGCAACCAACCGCAACACCGTGATCTCCCGGTCCGTAAGGTCATGCTCGACCCACGGCCGCTTCTTTCCCTTACCCTGCGCCAACAGTGAAAACTCAGCAAGGATTTTGCTCGCCACGGAGGGGTGAATGAGCGACTCTCCGCGGTAGATGGAGCGGATCGCGGCGACGATCTGCGCCGAGTCCGTATCCTTTAGGAGGTATCCCGTCGCACCGGCGCGTACCAAATCGAAGATGTATTGCTGCTCCTCGTACATCGTCAGTGCCACGATCCCAATGTGAGGGAGCTCTCTTTTGATGGTGCGTGTCGCTTCCACTCCACCCATTCGAGGCATGCTGACATCCATCAGGACGACATCCGGCAGCAGGACACGCGCCTTCTCGACCGCCTCCTTCCCATCCTGTGCTTCGCCAACCACTTCGATGTTCTCTTTGGTCTTCAGGATGGCCGCCAGGCCTTCCCGCACGACTCGGTGATCATCTGCAATGAGCACCTTAATGCGTTCCATGACGTCGGCTCCCTTTCTTCACTAGCGGTACCTCGATGACCACCCGCGTTCCCCGTCCCTTCTTGGACTCGATCCTGGCCTGTCCGCCAACCAGGCGAGCCCGTTCGTCAATTCCTCGAAGTCCGAAATGATCCCATTTCTCTGGATCACGCGAGACGGCCTCCACGTCGAAGCCGATACCATCGTCTGTGATGGTAGCCGTGAGTCTCTCGCGGTCTATCGCGAGCTGGACTTCCACCCGGTCCGCCATTGCATGCTTCTGCACATTGCTGAGCGCTTCCTGCAGAATGCGGAACAAGAAAATCTTCGTCTTGGGGAACAGCGTCGTCTCATCCCCTGTGACCGTAAACTCGGTCTTGACGCGGTATTGCGTCTGGTATGACTTGAGATAATTTGTCAGCGCTGGGATCAGCTCCATCTTGTCATACTGAACGGGCCGCAGGTTGAAGATCACCTGCCGGGCTTCCTGGATCACGTTTTTGAGTTCCTCCTTCGTCTCGCGCAGGGCAGCCTGACAGGCCTCAGGATCTTTGGTGAGTAACTCCCGGCAGAGCTCTAGCTTGAAGCTCAGCCCTGCCAGGCTTTGAACAAACCCGTCATGGATTTCGCACGCGATTCTCGTCCGTTCTTCGGTGACGGCAGCGCCCGCTTCCTTCACGTAGAGCCGGTACAGTGCCTGGTAACGGTTCAGCGTCTTTTCGATCTCCGCAGTGGCCCGAATGCGTGCCTCAATCAGTTGCCACATGAACTTCGCACTGGCCCCACCGATGATCGTAACACCCATGCGATAGAAGTCCTCGAGGACTCGCTCCACCTCGGGATTGCCTGTCACGTCGATGATCAGATCCACCCGCTCCATCTCAAGCAGTTCTCGATAGTCGCGAGTGATGGGAATGGAGAGACGCCGGGCTAGCTTGATCCCGACTGCGGCCGGATCGATCTCGGCGACTCCGATGATCCGGACGAGCGGGTCCTCCGCGAAGATTTCCATTAACGCTGTCCCACCACGGCCGGCCCCGATGATGGCGACATGGGCTGGACCAGTGGCGGTCTTACGAGCTGCCGTTCCTTTGAGAGGTTTCCTGCGGGCGTTTCCCACTGTGTGACTACCCTCGAGTCCTGGGTGAGTAACAGAACGGACCAACATACTCAACTTCGAAGCGGGGCGACGATGGACTCGAGGCGCCTGAGGATAGGCAAAGGAGGAAGAGGCTATTTTTCCTGCCGCTCACGTGCCAGCATCTTCAGTTCTTCCATGAACTGATCGATGTCCTTGAACTCCCGGTACACGGATGCGAACCGGACATAGGCGACCTGGTCGAGCTGATGTAACTCCCGCATGACCTCCTCTCCGATCGTCCGACTCATCACTTCGGTTTCGCCCAGTTCCTGGATCCGCTTCTCGAGCCGATCCGTGACAGCTTCGATCGTGGCAGTGCTGATCGGCCTCTTCTCGCAGGCCTTCTTCAGGCCACTGAGGATCTTCATTCGATCGAAGGGCTCGCGCCTCCCATCCTTTTTGACCAGGGTAGGCAAACTCTCTTCGATCCGCTCGTAGCTCGTGAACCGACGCTTGCACGCCAAGCATTCCCGTCGTCGACGAATAACCTCGCCCTCCTTGGCCATACGGGAATCCACGACTTTGTCCTCGAGGCCATCACAGAATGGGCACTTCACCAGGGACCACCCTTTTCAAGCAGAGGTTTCGACGTAGGAATAAAAGAAAGGGAACCGTGCGCACAGAGCTTTCGCTTGCTTGCGGACCGCCCGCTGGACGCGCTTGTCCTGTGGGCTCCGCAGGACCTGGTCCATGAGGGACACGATCTCGCTCATCTCCTGTTCGCGCATTCCGCGCGTGGAGACGATCGGCGTTCCCAACCGGATCCCGCTCGCAATCGCCGGAGGTTTCTCGTCATAGGGCACTGCATTCTTGTTCACGGTGATGCCTGCCGCGTCGAGCGCGCCCTCGGCTTCCTTGCCGGTGAGCCCCTTGGTGGTCAGATTGACGAGCATCAAGTGCGTGTCCGTTCCACCGGACACCACCTTGAAGCCACGCTCGATGAGCCCCGCCGCCAGTGCGGTCGCATTGGCTAGGACTTGACGCTGGTACACCTTGAACGTCGGCGAGAGCGCTTCCGCAAACGCCACAGCTTTGGCAGCAATCACATGCATCAGGGGGCCTCCCTGCGTGCCCGGGAAGATGGTCTTGTCCACCGCCTTCGCGTGCTCCGCTTTGCACATGACGATCCCGCCTCGTGGCCCCCGCAGCGTCTTGTGCGTCGTGGTCGTGACAAAATCCGCAAACGGGACAGGATTCGGGTGCAGACCAGTGGCGATCAACCCCGCGATATGCGCGATGTCTACGAGCAGGTACGCCCCCACCGATTGTGCAATGGCCTGAAAGCGCGGGAAGTTGAGCGTCCTCGCGTAAGCGCTGGCCCCCACCACAATCATTCTGGGACGACACTCCTCCGCGATCCGCTGCACAGCATCATAATCAATGACCTCCGTCTCACGATCGACACCGTAGCCGTAAGACCGGAACAGAAATCCAGAAAAGTTGACTCGATGGCCGTGCGTCAAATGGCCACCCTGCGAGAGATCCATTCCCAAGATCGCATCGCCCGGCTTCAACACCGATAAGTACGCTGCCATGTTCGCCTGTGAGCCCGAGTGGGGCTGCACGTTGACGTGGTCAGCACTAAACAGTTGCTTGGCCCGTTGAATGGCCAACTCTTCAACGGTGTCCACATTCTGGCACCCGCCGTAGTAGCGCCGCCGCGGATAGCCTTCAGCATACTTGTTGGTCATCAGGCATCCCTGCGCAGCCAGTACGGCGGGGCTCGCAAAATTCTCGGAGGCGATCAGCAGGAGCTTTTCACGTTGGCGTTTCTCTTCGGCCCGGATGGCCTCATAGACTGCCGGGTCCGTCGCTTTTAACGCCTTAATCGAGCCAACTGCGTCTCGCATGCCTTATCGCCCTCTCCTCTTGTTACACCCACAACACTCGCTCGCTGCTCACCCCTCGGCTGACGCGGGTTCGGCTTCTTGCTGCTTGACCACCGCGACTGTGACACTGGCCGTCACGTCACGATGGAGTTTGATGGGAACGGTCACCGTGCCGAGTTCCTTGATCGGGTGCCCCAATTGAATTTTGCGACGGTCGATGGGAACGCCCCTCGTGGCCAATTCCCCTTCGATATCTTTGGCCGTCACTGAACCAAACAGCTTGTCGTCCTTACCAGCCTGCACCTGGAATGTCAGCGGGGTTGCTGACAGTTTTTTGGCGAAGTCCTCCAGTTCCAATTTTTCTTTCCTGGCCTTTTCGCCCATGACCCGCTTTGCATGCTCCAACGCCTTGACGTTCCGTGTGTTGGCCTCGAGCGCTTTGCGCCGAGGAATCAAGAAGTTGCGCGCAAACCCATCGGAAACATCGAGCAGATCCCCGACGTGTCCGACCCCTTCCACGTTCTCTTTAAGAATTACTTTCATGTCGCTAACTCCTTCTGCTAGAAGCGAAAAAGCATACTGGTCGGCTGGTGAAAAGTCAACTTGGATTCCTTGTGAATCATCGAACTGTTGTGCCAGGTTGGCCCGGCCCTCGCTCGTTGCTGCGGCACACCCGCTCCCTGCCGGCGGCTGGACGCACTGGTCAGCGCTACGCTAAGATGCCCGGTCAGCCGGTGGGACGAAGGTCCACGCCCATAGGGTAGCCCCGGGGGAGGCAAACTGCGCCAACGGCGCTGGCCTGACTCGGTCCGTGCCCCCCCACAACCTTGGCATCCATGAGAGTTACTGATCTCATTGAGCACTTCTCCCAGACCCTGCGTGAGGAGCAGGGGAAGGCAACCTCCCTGGGATGGGACGATACCATCCACGTCACGGAAGGACATAAGATCGCCACGTCCGGCACCCTCCACTTGTACGCGTTCACCCTGCCAACCGGGAGCTCGCTCATGGAGGATCTGCCCGTGTCACTGCTCCTGCCCTCGGGGGAGACCGAACCCTTTGAAGGATGGGTTGTTGGCCAGCGCGAACATACTGTCTTGATTCAAACGCTGGACGAGCTGGGATCACCCGCCGGTTCCGCCACTCTCGTTCCAGATGCCAGCGGATTCTTCCAGACCGCAGCTGGCCGATTAGCCGAGATGGTGACGAATCCTGATGCGTACGCGCTAGGGCCAGCTGAGCGGCTGATTCCTTGGCTGCGTCCGGACGAGTCCTCTCGACAGCAGACCACCCGCGAAGCCGTCTCCTCAGCGGTCTTCAGCACGGTGTGGAGTGATGAACCAGAATTGCGGCGAAGAAAACTCGCCTCCTTAGTTGTCGAGTTGATCCGCGGCAATAAACGTCTGCTGGTGGTGAGTCCCGACCACCAGCGGTCGGATGACGCCACCGGTGGCATCGCTCGCGCATTACGTGGAGCAAGCCTCCCCTTCAAGAGTCTCATTTGCCGGTACGAGATGCCTGTGCAACAAGAAGCGGGTGGTATGGCGCTCGCCGAGCTCGGCTTCGAGGCGCAGATGCACCGGTTCTACGCCAAGTCGCGAGCCGATAAGGATTCGCTCCGGAAGAAGTACAACCGGTTCAGGGAGCTCACTCCCTTGCTGGCCTATAAGGCGGAGAAGCAGCACGATCTTGACGAGGTGAAGAACCTGGAATGGAGACTCTTGACCCGGATCACCGAACTGCATGACAAGATCAAGGAGGTCGATACAACGCTCGCTGAGTATGAGGCGCTTCCCATCTGGAGGCGTCTGACCATGCAGACCATGGGCCAGAATGTTCAAACCCTCGGCGAGTACCGAATACTGTACCAGCAACAGATCGAGGGTTTGCTCCAGGAACTGGATGTTGCCAAGCAGCGCGTGGCAGAGCTCAAGCCGGAAGCCGCCCTCCGGAAGGACTTGCGCCCGGAATATAGCGACCTCAAAGAAGAAGTCAGCCGTCTCGGGGGAACGAGGAAGATTCGCGAGTTGCTCGCCGCCGAGGAGGGCACGAATCGCCGGGCATTCATCCAGAATCGGCGAGTGGTCACAACGACCGCTGCGAAAGTCATTTCTGATCCACTCTTCGCGCGGACAAGATTCGACGTGTTAATCGCCGATGAAGCACCGTTGATTCCCGCGGCATTCCTCCTGGCTGCCGCTGGCCTGGTTCGCGAACGGATTGTGCTCGCTGGCGATACACGTGATATTGCGATCAGTCATGCGTGGGAATCCGCCACGGGCCTCCCACTTTCGCGCTGACCGATCAGCCAGGCGCCAGCACGCGCTTCCCACCGCTGAGAAACAAGCGGGCTGGCTCGCTTGACGAGGTGAAGACATTTCAGGATAATGCCTCTCCTACATCGCGTGCCGAAGTGGCGGAACTGGCAGACGCACCAGATTCAGGGTCTGGCGCCCTTACGGGGTGTCCGGGTTCAAATCCCGGCTTCGGCACCATCTCCTTTGCCTGCGTTGTTTGTCAAGCACTTGCACCGCCCCAACCCCCAATTAGCTAACAAATAGCTAACCATGGCTCAGCTACCGCTTCCTCCCCGAACGCCACTCCCACGGCGATACCGGATTCGGGTATACGCACCAGTATCTAGCTTGACTCGACTTCTTGTGACACGTATAAGCCTCGTCGGCGTAAAGCCCTCTGGGGAGATTGATTTGCCTGCGACCGAAAGGAGGAGGATGGCCATGCGACCCACCACTCCGTTAACCGTCATCGTGGGCCTACTGCTGCCACTCCTCGCATGCGCGGATGAAAGCCAGATCAAGAGCGCACTCAGCGCCGCACCGTCCACGATTTCCGAAGCCGCGACCATCATGGACTGGGATATGAACGTGCTCCGTAAAGGCACCAATGGCTGGACATGCTTACCCGACCACCCAGACACCCCAGGCCCAGGCACGGATCCGTGGTGTGTGAATGAGCCGTGGCTCAACTTCATAGACGCGCTGGCGAATAAGAAAGAGCCGACCTACACCAAGGTTGAGGTCGGCATCGCCTACATGCTCCAGGGCCACGCACCGGCGAGCAACACCGATCCGTACGCAACGGAGCAGAAACCAGGGGATGACTGGGTGGCAGGCCTAGGCCCCCATCTCATGATTTTGATCCCAGATCGGACAATGCTGGAGAACATACCGACCAATTCACAGAATGGAGGGCCGTGGATCATGTGGCCCGACACGCCGTACGCGCACCTCATGATCCAGGTTGAGAACTATCCGAGCACGAGGTGACCTGCCCCAGTCAGTTGCTCTCGGTCAACACTCGGAGGTGGGTGTGATCGCTCCTCAACGGGCGCGAAAACAAAAGCGCCCCACACCCGAAGATGTGAGGCGCACAATATTCCTCGTTTTCAACCCTTTCCCGCCGTGCGGCTCGCTGAGGTTCTAATTCTAATTGATAGCGTCGTCCGTGTCCGCGAATTGCATGTCCTCTTTATCGGTGTTGATGTGCCACTGGTCCACCGTTGCATCGCCGTCAAGGTCGGCCGTAGCAGTGGCCGTGAACCGGGCGACTGGCGGCCCAAGTTGGGCACCCGACGGGACGACGGTATTTTCAGGCGAGGTCGTGCCTCCCGCCGCAGTGAACAGATCGACTCCTGCGGTCCCGCTAGAGCCGGCCACCCCACCGTTCGCTGGACTTCGGTAAGTGTAGCGGTTGGTGGTCGAAGCCAACCCAAATCCGATCTCTGTGAAGCTGCCAAACCGACCGGCATCTGATAGATAGGCAAACTCGGAGACATACACGCCGGCTAGGCTGGTCTTTACTTCGGCCTGCTGGCTCCGCTTCTGGTAACGCAAGAAGTTGGGAATGGCGATCGCCGCCAAGATCCCGATGATGGAGACCACAATCATCAACTCGATGAGGGTGAACCCCTTTTGCTTAGGCCCTGCGATTCCCATGACTGGGCGTGCGGATCGTATGATCCGGCTGACAGTGTGATGAGCATGGGAAGATACCCGTGTCTCCGCCGATGCTCTGCCCCTTTGCCCCCCAGCCAACGCCCAGATCATAGGGGCTGAGCCCTTGAAGGCGCGACGGCCACAATGGTACCTGCAACATCGCAACATCGTCTTCCACATGTGTCTGCTACGCAGCAGTTCGGAACTGGTCCACCTGGATCTTTAACCTTTCCATCTGCTCCTCAAGGCCCCTGATATTCTGATTCATGTCTTTCACGGAGCCGCTGTCAGCTACTCTCTTGAGCTCAGCCAACGCGTCATGCACGTTCCCGTATTGCTCTTCAATGCCTTGGACCCTCATTCGCAAGGCTGTGGTCATCTCGTTGATACTCTCCGCCTCTTGCGTCAGATAGTCATGCTGGCGAAGTTTGGCCGACACGCACAGGTTTCCCTCTCCGATCGCTTTAAGCAAGCGCCGAAACTGATAGAGCGGGCCCGCCACTCTGTGCGAGAGTAAGACTGAATGGAGGCCGAGGACCGCCAAGGCACCTAAGATCGGTGGCCACACCAGCATATGCAACGAAAGTAATTCTCCCAGCATTCGTTCCTTCTTGGCCATAGTCGGCATCAGCCTATCCATCTCGATCGCCAGAGGGACAAAGAGTGTGATGAGGAAGATCGCGAAGATGGCGAAGAGATGGACAAGGTTGATCGCCAAGAACCGATATTGAAAGTTGCTGACAAGAATGCGCCTTCGCTTGTATGGCCGGCTCATGAGGAGACTCCTTATGGCGGGTCTAGTGTTCCAGCTATGCCGCTATACTTCACCTGTATCGTGATCCATGATGGTTGCCTTGGCCGTGCCTCTCTGGTCGGCTCTCCTGAGCACTCATTCCTGTCTATGCTTCCGCCATGTGGGCAATCAACATGAGCCACTCATGATAAGTCTATCGCGAAGTGGTGGGCGGTCAAGGATTGGACTAGGCGGGAACTGGCTGATCTTCCTCAGTATTCTTGCGCAGGCAGCACGTTCTCGATGGCGTCTCGCAGGCCCGGGCAGTCTTTGCACTCGGCCGGTTACTTGGAGAAGCGGAACCGCTGGAAGACCGCGTCAATCTGGTCGCCTTCCTTCAAAGCCGCGTCCA
>JBHICF010000046.1:0-11038 GCA_046759485.1 Nitrospiraceae bacterium | reverse complement strand
CGTGTCCAGACCGCGTTGGCCGGGCCGACGACCAGGGTCTATCTTCCAGAGCTGCGCTTCATCGAGGTCTACAACCGGACGACCGGGGGCCGGTACCGGGTTGACGTCGAGTCCACTGATGAGTTGTTCTTCCTGAAACTGCCGCCCGGCGAGTATGAGGTGAACCGAATCATGATTCACGAGGGGGCATTCCAGGCGATGGCCAACCTCGCGCCGACGTTCCAGGTGAGCGGCGAGGCGTTGAACTATATTGGCACATGGCGCTTCGGGGTGGATTCGCCTCAATATGGGCGCATGGTCGTGGTCACCGTGGTCTCAGAATTGGACCAGGCGGCGGCTGAAGCGATTGCTCGATACCCTGGATGGTCGGGGCATCCCATTCTGACGCAGCTCCCCGAGCCCGCCATCTCGGAGAGTCGACTCTACGAGGTCCCGCCCTATCCGAGGATTTGGTGGTTTCGACGCCACCACACGTTCTAGCAAGCGAGCTGCATGCGGAACACCCTTATCATGACGGCCTTCATTTTCTACGTCGGGCTGACGGGCTGCCAGCCTGAGCAGGCTGTGGTGAAACGCAGTCAGATGCTGATGGGGACCCTGGTCTTTGTGACTGCGGTGGCCGCGGATGAGGAAACGGCACAGCGCGCAGCAGCAGCGGGCCTCGTGGAGATTCGACGCCTGGAAGAATTGCTGAGCACGTGGATCCCTTCCAGTGAAGTATCGCGTGTCAACGCAGCTGCGGGCTCAGACCCGGTGCAGGTGAGCCCGGAGACGTTGGCGTTGATCAAGCGAGCCGTGGAAATGGGGAAGTTAACGGAAGGAGGGTTCAATGTTGCTATCGGGCCGGCCGTCGAGGCATGGGGAATTCCAGAAGAGCCACGCGTACCGACCAAGGCTGTCCTGGAGCAGGTCCGGCCTCTGCTCGATCTGTCACAGGTCCGACTGGATGAGGGGGCGAGTACAGTGTTTCTCGCCCAACCGGGAATGAAGATTGATATTGGAGGCATCGGAAAAGGGTTTGCGGCGGACTATGCAGTCGAGATCATGCAGAGTGTAGGAGCTACGGCAGGCGTGGTGGCGCTGTCAGGTGACATCAAGACATTCGGCCACATGCCGGACGGAAAACGGTTCTTGTTTGGGGTCCAGCACCCGCGTCAAGAGGGAGCACTCTTGGGCACGCTGGAACTCGAAAATGAAGCCCTCTCAACCGCTGGTGATTACCAGCGGTTTTTTGTCAAGGACGGGATACGCTACCACCACATTCTCGACCCGAAGTCGCTCCATCCTGCCCGCCAATGCCAGAGCGTGACGGTGGTGGCTTCTGAAGGTGTTCTCGCAGATGGACTCGACACCGGGCTCTTCGTTCAGGGACCGGAACGGGGTATGGCTGTGGTGGAGCGGTTGCCGGGAGTTGAAGCCATCATCGTGGACGGGGCCGGACGCCTCCTGGTCTCTTCAGGGCTGAAAGGTCGACTGATGACCGATCGAACGCTCGAGCTCGTACCGGGTGCTGAACGCTGAGGAGGACTGCGAATGGGGACTTACTCCCGAGGTGTGCATAGGGCAGGGTTAGTCGGATGGGCAGTGGGATTGCTGCTGCTCAGCCTGATGTCATGCGCGACGGTTCCGGGCGAGCCTGATTTTCTCACTGAGGGACTGAATCGGTATACTCAAGAGGAGATCCGGAACCGCCTTGGCGACCCGCAGGCCATCCAGAAGCTCGACAATGGCGGCTCGATGTGGACCTATCGCTATCGGCGCACTGGGATATCCGGAACCGCGGTCGTTGGACAAACCCATTGCTGGGAGTATCACCTTCGATTCGATCGGCAAAAGATCTTCCGAGGCTGGGAGGGAGTCAAGTGTAAGACGAATCTTAGCACGAGTCGAAGTGAGGACGCTTTGAGAGGCTAGTGGGTTACGGGGCAGAAGTCGCCAACAGGGTTATTTGAAAACGATCCTCGTGATCCCACTCGCCGGCACATTCATCTCGCCAAAGTCCGACTCGCCTTTGAAGCTGCCCGGGGATGCAAGTGTAAACTCACCTGTCTTCCCACTGGTGAGTGTGATCGTGAGCCGAGGAAGGCCGCCGTCTGGGGAAGGCTGCACATCGATCTGTCTGATCGTGGCGAAGTTGACCTTGACCGTCCCCGTCCCTCGTTTCACAGGAACTTGCTTGACTTCGTGCGGAACAAAGGAGGTCTCGCTGACCTTCTCCTCCCAATAGAACAGGACGTCCTTCAATTCAGTCTCCACGCCTTGGGCATCCGTCACCACAGCCGAAAAGGCTCTGGTAGTCTGATCGGCACCCCACGCCCAATGAGCTTCAGACGCGAGAGAGATGGCGAGAGCTGCTGCCACCAGGGGCATGAGCAGTGACGGTATTCCCCATTCCCTGTGCATTCGCAATCCTTTCACTTGAATACCATAAGAATCAGTCGAGTTTGTAGTTGATCGGTACTTTCACGACGACTTCAGGCTGACCAAGATCGTGCTTGAGCTTCAACGGAGAAGCCTGACGCATCATCTCCATGGCATCTTCATCCAACACTGGGTGACCGGAGCTTTCTGCGATGCCGAGGTCCACCACGTGCCCGTCGGCCGTGATTGCAGCCCGAAGGACGACGCGCCCCTCCCAGTGATTCACCCGGGCGACATAGGGGTAGTGTTTGAAGAGATCGATGCTGCGTAGGATGTCCTCAGCGAGCCATCGGTAATCGGCGTGTGGAACAGGGCGAGTCCGTGGGTCGAAGGAACCCTCTCTCGCTCCGTTGGCGACTGGATTCGATACCGTCGACGTGACTGTTGATTCTTCGCCAGCCTCACTTCCAAGCACTTGCCGGGTGCGGCGTGAGGCAACCAAGGGACGCATGGCTTGCCCAGGCTCCCTTTCGGCCAGCAGCGAGGGTGTCATCGGTTCAGCAAACAGAGCCGGCGTGGTGCCGACGGAGCTAGGCTCGATGAGTGCCTTGAATGTCTCAGAGGCCTCAACCGCCACTAGGGAAAGCTGGCCCACGTCCTTCTCGACTGGCTGGGCTATCGCGAGTGGCTCGGATGTCTCAGACCGTTGCGTGTGCCCTGTCGTCTCTTCAGCCTCCAGGGATTCTGCGGGCCTGTCTGCCTTGGCCACGGCAGTCTTGGACGGCCTCGGCATATGCTTCACTGGCTCGTGAATGATACCGGGATTCGGTCTTGCCTCAGATAACGTCTTGACGGTCTCAGAATGCTGAATGGGCCGGGAGGCCTCAATGGTCGAGGTCCCGTCAGGTCGGTGGCGCGCGACTGGTCGCTTCCGGGTTTGAATAGGTTTGGTGACGGCGGGTCGCGTCTGTGCGGTGACGTGCTGAATCGGCTTTGTTCGCCTGACAAGAGGCTTCTTCTCGATCGGGCGGGACTCTGAAATTGTCCCCGTGCGCGGGCTGACTTCGCGGACTGTGTCTGTCACCGGTTCGCGAACAACACGGGGTCGCGTCCTGGTGGGAGGCTGTGAATACACCCGGGCCGTCCTGACAACGGCATGAGTCTCAGCAGGGCGCGGATGGTCCGGCTCAATGGCTGCGGTCGGCTGACTAGTCTGGGGACGATTCCGAGCTTGCGAGGCTGGGCCAGAACTTGACTCCACGACCGATACCTGCCACCGGAATGGCTCCGGCTGAGGTGCCAGCTCCAGCCCGGAAACCAACATTAGGCCTGTGCCAACTGCGAGTCCATGGATGACCAAGGAAATACTCCATCCCAGGACGTGCGGCCCGTTGGCACTTGGCTGCAGGTTCTTCAACCAGCTCATGACCGCACCACCTCAAGACTGATCTGCTTGAACCCGAGGCCGCGGACCTGATCGACGACCTCGACGAACCGTTCCAACATCGTCACCCGATCGGCTCGGACCACCACCTGTGAAGTTCTCGGATAACTTGGCAGCACGGCGCGAAGCCCTTCTCGGGTGACAGGCTGGTCGTTCAAGTAGAGGAGTCCGCTGCCAGCCAGCGTGATCACGAGCGGTACGTCACGCCGATCACCGGCTTCCTTGGCCGTGGCCAGATCGACGGGAATGTGTCCTGTCGTAATGAACGTGGCCGTGGTCAACACAATGACCAGCAGCACCAGCATCACATCCACGAGCGGGATGACATTGATCTGGTTCAGTTCACGATCCATGTTGCAGCTGGTAGAGCGTCATGAGTTCCGTGACCCGGCGACGCAGGACATTGTTCAGCACCACGCAAGGGATAGCCACCAGAAGTCCCACGGCGGTGGCCTTCAGCGCGAGGCTCAACCCTATCATAATCGTGCTGACAGCCATCGTCCCGGAGGTGCCCATGGTATGAAAAGTCAGCATGATTCCCAGCACCGTGCCGAGCAGACCGATGTAAGGGGCATTGGCAGCGACGGTGCCAATGACCACTAACCGCTTCGTCAGCGCGATCTCAAACGCTTGAGGATTGGCAAACTGCGACGTGTCCACCCTTCGATAGAACAGCCACCGCTCGACCGCTACGGCGATCGCCCAGACGCTTAAAACCAGGAGTAGGCCGATGACCCCGAAATCGACCGCATTTTTCAAGCCATCCATAGAGAACCTCGCTCAGAAGAAATCACAACGGATGTTAGCTTCAAGCAACGAGTATCATCGAGTCGTCAGAGCCGTGTCAATCCTGAATTTCCAGGTTCGTCTTGCCGGGGTGTGACCAGGGCAACTCAGCTCCTTTGTGTCGGCGAAAGGGGCGGCGGAGCTCCACCGAGAGGAGGATGTTAGGCTTGCTCGAAGAGGACGGTATGGGTGGCAATCACTTTCAGCTCTACGGGCGTGCCCACCGGATAGACACTGGTGGAAGATTCGCTGCTGTGCACAATGCGGCCTGAGGGCAGTGTAATCGTGTAGAGGTTCTCCGACCCTCGAAATTGCCGCGATTGGATCCGTGCCTGACAGTGCTCAGCAGGCACGATGTGCACATCGTCAGGGCGGACCATGACTACGACCCTTGGACCGCCACTATAGCCGCCCTGATTCGGAAACTCGCCGATCTCCGTCACCACCTTCCCGTTCTCGATCACGCCGGGGATAAAATCGGCCTGACCAACGAAGTCGGCCACAAAGGGGGTCGAAGGGGTGTGGTAGATCGACTCTGGCGTGTTCACCTGCTCGAGCCGGCCGTTATTTAACACGGCGATCCGGTCTGCCATGGCGAACGCTTCGTCATGGTCATGCGTGACCAGGATTGCTGTCGTATTGGTCAGCCGCAACAAGTCGTGGAGGTCGGCCCGCATCTTCCCCGCCATGTCAGGGTCCAAATTACTAAATGGTTCGTCCAGAAGCAGGACGACCGGGTTTTGAGCCAACGCGCGCGCGAGCGCGACTCGTTGTTGCTGCCCTCCTGACAGCTCGTGCGGGTACCGCCGTTCAAGGCCGGTGAGCCCAATCAGGGCGAGCATCGCATTAGCGCGCTCGGCCCGCTGCGTGGCAGAGAGCGAGTGGAGCCCAAACACAATGTTCTCGATCACACGCATGTGAGGGAACAAGGCATATTCCTGGAATACCATGCCGACCCGCCGTCGTTCGGTTGGGACAAGCTCTCCGGGTGCCGACACGAGATGGCCCTCAAGGAAGAGCTGGCCGGCTGTGACGGGTTCGAATCCCGCAATGGCCCTGAGGGTCGTCGTCTTCCCACACCCGGATGGTCCCAGCAGACACAAGATCTCCCCCTGGCGAACTGAGAAAGAGACATCACAGATCGCAGAGGTTTGGGGCTCGTAGGCGCACGTCACGCTGCGAAGCTCGACGACAGTGGGGAGCGGCTGTCCCGATGCGTGAGTCGCTATGGGTTCACCCGCTAGTCGCGGGTTCTCCGGTGGCATCATGCCAGGTCGCGTCATGTTGGACTCTCGTTGAAACATGTCACGCCGCTCGCCAATCTTTTGCGACTAATAGCAGAAGTGCAGGCAAGGCCATCATGACGATCAGGAGTGCCGATGGCGCAGCAAGTTCGTAAAACTCCTCGCTCGCCTCCAGCCAGACTCTCACCGCTAGGGTGTCGAATCCCACAGGACGAAGAAGCAACGTCGCCGGCAATTCTTTCATGCTTTGGAGGAACATCAAAATCCAGGCAACGATGAAGCCACCGCGTACAAGGGGTAAGGTGACTTTCCAGAGTGTAGCGATCGTGCCATACCCGAGGCTCCGAGAGGCCTCTTCGAGGTTCGGCGAAATCTGTTGCAACGAAGGTTCCATGGATTGGAGCCCTGCCGGCAGGAAATGGACGATGTACGCGATGACCAGGACGACGGCAGTGCCATACCAGAATGGGGCAAGGTGTGAGAACAGGACCAACAGAGCCAGGGCAGCCACCGGACCCGGCAACACGTACCCAGTATAGGCAGCCTGCAAGCTCAGGGTGTTCAGTTTAGACGGCCAGCGAGTGGCGAGGTAGGCAAGTGGGATGCCAATGACGAGAGCAGACGTTGCTGCGAGTCCAGACAGCAGCGCGCTATTCCAGATGTAGCCGAGAAACCTGGCGTCCAGAGCGCCTTCGCTCACCGCAGACGTGCTCCACTGAATCAGGAGCCACGCGGGCATGCCGAATGCGGCCCCGAACACGAGTCCCAGATAGGTTGTAATGAGAATCGTGCCCATGTGGCTGCAACGTTTCCGTTCAGGCGCGCGATAGCGTCCCGTGCTTTGGAAAAACCGGCTTCGCTGTCGGAACCATCGTTCAGTGACGAGAAACACTAACGCAAATAACACGAGCAGGAGGCTCAGGATACTGGCCGCGGCGTGATCGTAGCGACCGGTGATCTGCTGGTAGACGGCATAGGTGAGCGTCTGGTAACGCAACAGGGACACCGCGCCGAAGTCTGAGACTACGTACAAGATCACCAGCGATAAGCCTGCGACGATCGCAGGACGCAGAAGCGGCAGCGTCACGCTGAGCAGCGTGCGCAGGCGCGACACCCCACAAGCCCGCGCGACCTCCTCAAACGAGACATTGAAGTTCAGGAGCGCGGCCCTCGTGAGTAGGTATACGAAGGGGAATGTGTCGAGGGTCATAACGAGCGTCACTCCGCCAAAGCTGTAAGGAGAGAACACCTCGCTGTCGGGACCTGCCCACAGTTGCCACATGCGTTCGACAGGGCCATCCATCCCCAGCACGTAGGTGTAGACATAAGCCAGCACAAAGGTCGGCATGGCCAGTGGCAGAACCAGCACCCATTCCCACACCCTTCGGCCGGTGAATTCGTATCTCACGACGAGCCAGGCCATCGAGACGCCCAGGAGGAGGGTGCCAATGGCCACGCTCATGGCCAGCCAACCTGTATTTAAAAGTAATTCAGGGATGCGGGTTGCCCAGAGTCGGCCCCAGACCATCGAATCGGCGGTCAGAGCGAGGTAGATGACATACCCGAGAGGGAGGCAGAGCAGACCGGCCACAAGCAAAGCCACCATCGAAATCGAGGTTGGGAATGCAGGCCTGATCGCCATGGCCGAGGTATTCATGGAGAGCCTATCTGAGGCCGACCTGTTCGATGAGTGTCATCGTGGGCTCCCTGAGCTCGCCAAGTCTCACCAAGGGGACCAGTGCTGCACGAAAGCTCTGGCGTGGAGGCAAGACCGGGTCGGCTTGGACTCCGGGGTGCAGAGGATATTCCTTATTGAGATCGGCGAACATTTTCTGGCCTGCCTGCGACACGAGAAATTGGACGAGCCGCTTGGCCGCGTCAAGGTGACGGGTTTGGGCTGTCACGCCAACCCCCGCGACATTCATAATCGCACCCATTTCGCCTTCCTGTTGATCTGGTATCAGCGCCGCGATCGGAGCCTTCGGATGAGCGGCAAGATGGCGGTAGATGTAGTAATGATTGACGATACCCATCGCCACTTGACCTTTGGCCACCGCGCGCACGATCTGCGAGCTTTTTCCGTACACGTGTCTGCCGGCATTCGCCTTGAGGCCTTGGAGAAATTGACGGGTCCGCTCGACGCCATGCACCTCTTTAATGACGGACACCCCTGCTTGGAGATACTCACTACCGGCGTTGGGGATCCCAATCTTGCCTTTCCAGAGTGGATCGGCGAGATCCAAGATGGACGTCACGTCGGAGGGCTTGACCTGCTTGGTGTTGTACACCACGATCCAGACTCGTCCGGAGAGGCCGATCCAGCGGTTGTCAGGCGACCTGAACTGCGAGGGGATCGCCCGGTCGACCTCTGGCATCGGCAGAGGGCGCAGTAGTCCCAACTCCCGAGCCTTTTCCAGACTGCCCGCGTCGTTGGTAATGAACAGATCGGCCTGCGTCCGAGGCCCTTCGGCCCTCAACCGGTTAACCAGCTCCGTCGTCCCGGAGGAGAGTAGGCCGACCGTGATGCCAGTTCGATCCTGAAACGAGTCCAAGACGGGCTTGATCAGACGCTCCGCTCGACCTGAGTAAACCACCAGTCGGTCTGTTTCTGCGCGGAGCGGAGACCAGATCAGTAGGGCAACCAGGGCTACTAGAACCCAGAAGGCGGCAAGAAACAAAGACAAATTCGATTTAACTGATAGCGGATGACGAGAGTGGGGAGCAGAGGCGGCTTGACCTCCACCCTGTAGGACGCTCGTTTGAGATTGAAATTGATATTGATTCATCATCTCAAAAAGATACCAAAAAAAGGGGAGACCGTCAATGGCGACACCTTGAGCACAGTCCGTAGAGCTCGAGCCTGTGCGTCTGGATTCTAAACCCGTTCTTGGCCGCTACCTCTTCTTGCAGCCGCTCAATCTCTGAATTTTCGAATTCCAAGATCTTGCCACAACCTGTACAGATCAGGTGGTCGTGGTGGCCTTTGTGGGATATGTTATCGTATTGTGTCTGGGCCCCAAAGTGCCGTGCCTGGGCAAGACCAGCGTCGCAGAACAAGTTGAGGGTTCGGTAAATCGTCGCGAGTCCGATATGTGGATCCCTCTTCGAGAGCGAGCGATACATCTGTTCTGCGGTAACATGCTCCTGCTTGAGGAACAGGGCGAGAATCTGCTCCCGCTGGCGGGTCAGTTTGAGCTGATGCTTCATGAGGTGTTGCTTGAGCGATGCGATTTCTTTGACCTTTGTCCCCACGGATGACCTCTAGAAGAAAATGATAATCAATATTAAAACCAAATCGAGCCGCCGGTCAAGAGGATCGCGATCGGCTAGGCCCAGCAAGGAGGAAGCGCGGGATCGCATCGCGTTGACGGCTTCCCGAAGTGAGGATTATAGTGGCGATCCCTGATCGGTTGGTACGGTACAGACCCGAACCTCTACTCAGGAGGGTCCCCTGTTGCGGCACTCGGAGGACGTATGCGGAAACCTGACCAGATTACCATTGACCGAGCGTTGCTTCTTTACCTTCTGCACGCCGTAGAACCGCATGGCCTCCTGGGAGATGTAAAATTGCAACAACTCGGGTTTCTCTGCGAGTTGCAAATGTTTAACAGGGGACTCAAAGCATTTCACTTTGAGTTCGTTCGCTATGCCTATGGAGCGTTCAGCAAAGACCTCGACAACGACCTGCTGTCGCTCAGGCGGAAGGAACGTGTCGAAAACTTCAGTCCTTCCGAAAAGGCTTCGGAAGTCCTCACCCTCCTGAATGAGGCTGTAGACGGGGTCAAGCAGAACGAAGAAGTGATCGACATCCTTCAGGCGGTCGTCGATAGGTACGGTCCTCTAGACAGTAGCGAGGTGACAAAATCAGTCGAGGCGGTTGAGCTGAGCACCCCGGAGCAGCCAACCCTCAACTTGCCGATCAGAGACATCTCCTTCCACACGACGCTGCTGGTTCCTTCCCGGATTGAGGTCTCGAGTGAATTCACGGTCCCTTCGCCCAGGTTAGCGAGACTCAGCACAGCGATGGGGTATTAATCTCAGGCGCCTATCCTCTTGGCTTGAGTCCGTATAGCCTCCCGAATTTGTCCTCGAGGTACGACAGGAAGGGTTCCGGGTTCAAGCTGCCGCCGGTGACGCGTCGTACGAGCTGATCGACCGTGAAGGTACGTCCCCAACGATGGATCTTCTGATTGAGCCACTTCTTCAGCACGGTGAGCCGACCCGCCTCGATCTCGCTGTCAAGATTGGGAAGCTCTCTCCGGGCTTGGTCGTAGAACTGGACCGCGTAAAGGTTACCCAAAGTGTAGGTGGGGAAATATCCCATGGCTCCCAGCGACCAATGCACATCCTGAAGGACTCCGTCAGCATCACGGTCTGGCACGACGCCGAGGTAGCTCGCCATCTTGTCGTTCCAGATCGCCGGAAGGTCATCCACGCGTGTCCGGCCTTCGATCAAGTCCTGTTCGATCTCCGCACGGAGCATGATATGCAGATTGTAAGTTAATTCATCTGCCTCTACCCGAATGAGAGAGGGCTTCACTCTATTGATCGCGGCATAGAACCCTTCGAGCTCGACACCGTTGAGTTGCTCGGGAAAGAACTGTCGTAAGTACGGATAGAAGCACTTCCAGAAAGCCCGTGAACGGCCAACACAATTCTCCCAGAGCCGGGACTGGCTCTCATGAATGCCTAGCGAGAGTGGCTCACCGAGGGGGGTACCATAGCGCTCCGGGTCAAGTCCTTGATCATACAGGCCATGCCCGCCTTCATGAATGCAGCTGAAGAGGCAAGCCGTGAACTCCCGCTCATGCACTCGCGTGGTCACCCGAACGTCACTGGGATGGAATGAGGTGGTGAACGGATGCGCCGAGAGGTCCAGGCGCCCGGAGTTGAAATCATAGCCCATGGCGCCGAGCACCAGCTTGCCGAATTCCAGCTGTCGCCCAGGGTCAAAGGAACGGGTGAGAAGCGTTTCATCCACCCTTGCGGGAGAGGTCATGACTTCTCTCAACAACGGGACGAGCCGTGCTTTGATTGCAGCAAAGAGTGGCCGCAGTTGCGCGACCGTCATCCCCGATTCGTAGGTGTCCAACAAGGCGTCATAGGGAGAGTTGGTGTAGCCGAGATACTCGGCTTCTTCTTGTTTGAGCGACACCAGGGTGCGGAGATTCGGCAGGAATCTCGGGAAATCACTCTTGGCTCT
>JBHICF010000045.1:0-11174 GCA_046759485.1 Nitrospiraceae bacterium | reverse complement strand
GAATCGTCGGACGAGCAAGACCATATTCGCATCGTTTGCTTCATGACCGATGGGTTTGTCGGGAACGACTTGGCGATCATTGACGAAGTTCAAAAACATCCGAACGCGCGGGTCTTTTCGTTCGGGATCGGGAGCTCCGTCAACCGATTCTTACTCGATAAGATGGCCGAGCACGGACGAGGGGAGGTTGAGTACGTCGGCCTCGACGACGATGGCTCAGCCGCCGCGCGTCGCTTCCATGAACGTGTACGAAACCCTTTGCTCACGGATCTCTCTGTGGACTGGGGCGGACTCCCGGTCGAGGACGTCTACCCTAAGCGTCTGCCGGATCTGTTCAGCGCGAAGCCGGTCATTATTACGGGTCGGTTTACGGCGACCAGCAGCGGTGTCGTCCGTCTGCACGGGAACCTCGCCGGGCGTCCCGTCATGCGCAAGGTTCACGTAAACCTTTCAGCATCGGGGTCGGAGCATGAAGTGCTGGCGACTCTGTGGGCACGGACTCGCATCGCGGACCTGATGAGTCAGGACTACAGGGGCATTCAGAATGGCAATCCGCGTCCCGAGATGCGAAAGGCCATCACGCAGTTAGGCCTCGACTATCGATTGATGACTCAATTCACGTCGTTCGTAGCGGTGGAAGAGATGACAATCACGGAAGGGGGCCTGCCTCGTCGCGTTGACGTGCCGGTCGAGATGCCGGAAGGCGTCAGTTATGAGGGCGTGTTCGGTGACGGGGTTGTCATGCACAAACGAGCTCAAGTCGGCAGGATGCATCATCCCGCTGCCGCCCAAAGACACGCTGCATCGAAAAGCATGCCCACGGAGGCGAGGGCTGATGAGCTGGCCGAATCCGATGCCCAGGATGCACCAAGGACGTCGGTGCTCACTCTGAAACTGTCCCCAGTGCTGGCATCGCTGGCGCAACGGGCGGAACATAAGGCAGTCACGTTGACCGAGGGTGAAGCGAAGTTCGTCAAAGGTGGCAAGGCGGAGGTCCAGATTTGGCTGAAGGACACCTCGCCTGAGACGATGGCACGGCTCAAGAAACTGGGCTTCGAGTTACTGCTGCAACCGAAGGCAGCGAAACTGATCATCGGCCGCCTACCGATTACAAAGCTCGCCGAGTTGGCGAAGCTCGAGGCGGTACGGTACGTCACCCCACAGGTCTTCGATGCATAATCGTCTTGTGGTTTGAAGGGATGAGCAGGCCCGAGTCCTACTCGGGCCTGGCCGCCCCTTTTGGTGAGAATCGCGTTTGTGTTGGCGTAGATCCCGCACTCATTGTATGGATAGTGGGATTCGACGAGATCCTGCTCCAGAGTCGGGTCGAACGAAAGTAGGCCGAAGGACGAATCCAGAGGAGTCGTGACGATGATTCGGTTGGTCTCGATCGGCAACCTCGTCCTCATGATGGTCGCAGTTGGGTGTGCTGCCGAACCGCTGCGCGTGCCCGTGCCGGCAGATGCCCGAATGTTATTCTGGGAACGACAGTCGTGGGAGCCCGGTGGGGGGAGCAGCCGGTTGACGCTGTGGGCAGATGGGCGTTCGGAGGTCATCGTGGCTCCCGGAGACCAGATGCGCGGTTCCTATGAAAGGCTGCGTCCACGGGAGGGTTGGACGGTAAACAGAGCGTCAGGCGGAGTCCGCTTCGTTCGCGACCAGATCTATCCCGAGCAGATCGCCCGCGAGAAATTCCGTATGGCCTTCGAGGCGGGCATGCACCTTCTCGAGTCGTTCCCGCCTGACTATCTTGACGGGAGTGGCACGCTCGTGGGCGTTCAAATCGGCGATGACCTCAAGCAGACCACGATCCCCATGTTCCTCGATTCCCGCCAGGGTACGCCCAATCACATGCGGTTCTTGACGGTCGCCGAGATCCTCGGAGATTTTGACGACCATGCCTATGATCTCGAGCAACCGTAGCGTGGCCAGATGAAGCTCTAGCTTCGTTCGACTGCCAGGGGCTTTCTTTTCCCCTCGGCCTCCCCTACCATAGACGCACTTCTTATGGCTGAGAAGAAGCCCAGGAAAGCGCGGGCGGCAGGCACGGTCCGTCGACGGCGGAAACCGGCAGGCGAGTCGACCGGCCTCGGAGCAACCGAGCTGCAGATAGCCGCGCCCCCAGGGGAGGTCGCTGACCTGCATCGAACAGTCGAGCAGGACGGCGGGAAAGTGCTGGCGATGTATCGTGAACCCTATGCCGGGCGTTGGGTCACGATGGCCGCCTTGCCGATCGAACAGGTCCAGCCGACCCCGTATCAACGGAACCTCTCAGACACACATGTCCGTAAGCTGGAGGCCGTGATCGCCAAAATCGGAAGGTTTTTGGATCCGATCATTGTGGTGCGAGCCAGTCCGGGCACGGAGGGGAACACAAGGTACTGGACGCCGAACGGCCATCACCGGCTCTCAGCGATGCGGACGCTGGGTGCCAAAAGTATCACAGCGATTGTCGTGCCTGAGGCATCGGCGGCCTATCAGATTCTGGCACTCAACACCGAAAAGGCCCACAACCTGAGGGAAAAAGCCCTGGAGGTCATCCGGATGTACCGGGAGCTTGCACGTCTCGATGACGTGGGCGAGAGCGCGTACGCGTTAGAGTTCGAGGAGCCGGCACTAATCACGCTGGGACTGTGCTACGAGGAGCGGCCACGCTTCAGCGGTGGAGCCTACCATCCGGTCTTGAAACGCACCGACCAGTTTCTTTCAGAATCCCTTCGCGATGCGTTTGAAGTCCGCCAGAGTCGGGCCAGAAGGGTCCTGGAGCTGGACGATCTCGTGATCCAACAGGTTCAGGCACTCAAGAGCAAGGGGCTCACCAGTCCGTATCTGAAGAGCTTTGTCGTGGCCCGGATCAATCCGATTCGTTTCAGGCCCAAGGATGCCGCTCCACTGGCCTTCGATGAGGTGCTGGGCCGAATGATCGACGCTGCTGCGAAGTTCAACGTTGAAAAGATCAAGCTGGAAGACCTCGCCCGGTCCGGTGGCGCTCCAGATGAGGGGGACTAACGCCCATACTTTCGTGGGATTTCTGCCTCATAGGGGTCCTTGCCCACGCGAATCGACTCGATCTACAATAGCTTCGTCGTTATCAAGGCGTCAGCAGGTTGCCATCTGACGTCATCTTCAGCGGAGGACACCATGGGCCTTGCGGATAACAAATGTGTGCCATGTCGGGGCGGCGTACCCCCGATGGAATCAGCTCGCGTCCAGGAGTTCCTGCAACAGCTCAACCGTGGGTGGCAAGTGAACAAAGAGGGTCATCTCGAGCGCCTGTTTACCTTCAAGAACTTTGCCGAGGCGCTTGCCTATGTGAACAAGCTTGGGGCGATCGCGGAAGATGAGGGCCATCATCCTGACCTCTACCTCGCCTGGGGCAAATGCAGAGTGGAACTGTGGACCCATAAGATTAACGGCTTAACAGAGAGCGATTTCTATATGGCTGCCAAGGCGGATAGGGTCTTCGAAGCTTCCGTGCACGCCGCCTGAGGAAGCCGGATGAGGTTGTGATGGATCAGGCGCCAGACCGGGCCCCTGTTGCCCTCGTGAACATGCCCTTCAGTTCGGCGAAGTACCCGTCCATTCAATTGGGAACCCTTTCTGCACTGCTGAAATCCCAAGGGATCAGCGTTGTCAGCCACTATCTCAACGCTCAGTTTGCCCACCGCATCGGTTTCCCACTGTACGAGAGCATCTGTGAGAAGCGGGCCCTGTTCGGGGAATGGCTCTTCTCGCGATTGCTGTTCCGAGAGAATCCGAAGCACTTGGAATATGTCAGGACCTTTAAGCCGGTGTTCGAAGACCTCTCGCGGGAGAGCAGCCACCCGATCTCCCACTTCGAGGAGATCAACGCGCGCCTGGCTCCGCAGTTCCTCACCTGGGCCATGACGGCGATCGACTGGGGCCAGTACAAGATCGTCGGCTTCACCTCCACGTTTGATCAAAATGTCGCCACCTTGTCGCTGGCTAAGTTGATCAAGGATCTCTATCCGCAGGTGAATATCGTCTGCGGCGGGGCCAACTTTGACGGAGAGATGGGCCTCGAGCACTTTCGAGCCTTTCCCTGGATCGACTTTGTCGTGGTGGGCGAAGGCGAACATGTCTTTGTGCCTCTGGTGAAGCAAATTCTGGACGGCAAGAAGGACACGTATCCGCCCGGCGTGGCGTACCGGAGAGACGGCCAGATCGGCTTCAAGCCCACCCCTCACCTCTTTACTGAATTTGAGCGCACTGGTCCGCCCGATTATGATGATTTCTTCCGACAACTGAAGGAGCTCGGTGTGGAATCAAAGGGGCTGGATCGGATACTCCTCTATGAGGGGTCCCGTGGCTGCTGGTGGGGCGAGAAGCACCATTGCACGTTCTGCGGGTTGAATGCACAAAGTATGAACTTTCGCGCCAAGTCCTCGACGCAGGTGGCCAACGAGCTTGATTACCTCTCCCACCGGTACGACACGACCCGCTTCAGACTTGTCGACAACATTATCGACATGAAGTACATCGACAACCTCTTCGGCGCCTGTGCGGCCGACCACCTCGATCTGGATATTTTCATTGAGACCAAGAGCAACCTCTCGAGGCGTCAGATCCAGACCCTGGCGCAAGGTGGCGTGAAGTGCATGCAGCCCGGCATTGAAAGCCTGAGCCAGGCCCAGCTAAACGAAATGGATAAGGGCGTCAGCCCAATGCAAAACATCCAGTGTCTTAAGTGGAGTCTCTACTACAATATTGACGTGTCCTGGAACATCCTGCTCGGCTTCCCCGGGGAGACCGACGAAGATTACCTCAGACAGATCCGGTTAATCTCCTCACTGGTTCATCTGCAGCCCCCAGAATCAGTCGGAAAGATCTGGCTCGAACGGTTCAGCCCTTATTTCATGCGCCCCCAGCAGTACGGTGTACGGATCACAGGTCCAGGACTGGCGTACGAGTATGTCTATGACCCGAGGGTGGTGGACCTGAACAAGATCGCCTACGATTTCGAATACGAGGTGGACGCCCGGGTCAGTCCCCACCTTTTCGAGGAGCTGACGCGGCTCACTCGCGAGTGGCGTCGTCGCCACGCCTCCGGTGATAAACCCTTCCTCTATTATGCGAAGGCGAGACGTTACATCACGGTCTTTGACGGGCGATCGACAGACATACCTGTCAAGTTGCGGTATGAGGGACCGGCGGCGTTCGCCATCGAGTACTGTAATGAAACGCCAAAGACCCTCGAACAGGTACGCAGTGGCTTACAGGCTCGCGACGAGACCGGGGACAGCTCCGCGGAATCGATTGGACGAATACTTGCGGAGTTGGTCGGGAAGCGAATCCTGTACGAAGAGAGGGACAGGTACTTCACGCTGGCCCTTCCGGTGAACCCTTACCTCTAACAGGTCCATCGTCTCTCCTTCAGTGTGTCTCGTCGGGGATTGATGGCCGGGATGTGCCAGGATGACGTCTCTGGTCTTGGGAGCGACCGGTTTTCTTGGCTCCAACCTGGTGCGCGCGCTGCTCGCCAGGGGAGATCGAGTCCGCGCACTCATTCGGCCAACTCGCCGACCGTCGACGCTGGAAGATCTAGATATTGAACGTGTGACCGGCGATCTCAATGACGCCGAGTCTCTCCTCCAAGCCTGTGAAGGCGTCCGCGTCGTCTACCAGACCGCCAGTTATTACCCTCCGCACACCATTCCAGCTCACGCTGCCACAGCGCAGGCCATGGCCGAAACCAGGAACCTGCTCTCTGCGGTCCGGCAGTCATCGGTCGAGCGCCTGGTCTTCACCAGCACCCTCACGACCATCGGATTCCCGACAGACCCGACCCGGCTGGCCAACGAGGAGTGTCCGTTTGTCTCCCGTTTTCCGAGCAACCCCTATTTGATGGCCAAAGCCGCGATGGAGACGACGGTGCTGGATGAAGCCCGCCGCGGGCTCCCTGCCGTGGTCGTGAACCCCACCGCTTTTTATGGGCCGTACGACAGTAAGCCTACCAGTGGGATGCAGATTGTGATGATTGCAAAGCGCCTGATGCCAGCCTATGTACAAGGCCCGATCAACGCGATTGATGTGCGGGATGTGGCAGAAGGAATGATCCGGGCTGGGGAACGCGGCCGGATCGGCGAGCGGTACATCCTGGGAAATTGGAATACGACACAGAAGGAATTGAACGTGCTCATGGCACGCATCGCAGGGGTGATGCCACCACTGGTGCCTGTGCCGTATCCGTTTGCGCGGTATGGCTCAAAATTCGGGGACTGGGCGTTCAGGACGGTTCTGAGAAAACCGGCGCCAGTGCCGGGATTCTTCCTCGAGATGCTGAAGCACATGCAGCAGTACGATTGCTCGAAGGCGATTCGTGAGCTGGAGTATCCCCGACGCCCAGTCGAGCACGCGATCCGTGACGCGCTCGAGTGGTTCCGGGGGAACGGATATCTCCCCCAGCAGTAGGAATGTAAATGTTAGAGGCGTCAGGCCGCTGCGTGAGGCGCGTGGCCATCCAAACCTGGCCTCCCAATTACATCGAAAGCTTTTGTGAGACATTACGCATCTGGACCCCATGTGCGAGGGAGGAGCCGCCACGAATTGCGCACGAGACATGCACAGCCTCGGTCATCTCCTCCACGTTTGAACCCTTCTCCAGGCAGGCCTGCGTATACGCATCAATGCAGTAGGGGCATTGCACGGCGTGGGCTACGCCTAGAGCAATGAGCGCCTTCTCCCGCTCCGTCAACGCACCATCTGCAAACACCGCACTGTAGTAGCTCATGAATTTGTCCCAAAGCTCCTGGTTGCCTTTTCCCATCTCGGCGAATTTGTTGAGGTCTTTCGGGTGATAATACGTGTCCATTGGGCTACCTCCTTGTCAGCTGCACTGGGAGAATGATCAACCGATGCGGGATTCTGTCTCAGGGCTTGAGGAAAGAGGTGTGAGGGTCACGCTGACCCTGGCGGGTCCGGCTCGGCTTCCGAGAGCAGCTCGGAAAAGCGGGTCCCCACGATGTCCGTGACTTGCTTCATCAGGTCCGAGACTTCCTTCCATTCGTCCGGGAGGAGATCATGCTTGATCTGTGGGTGAATGGCCCACTGGGCACTCACCCGCTTGCCCTCCCTGGTGACCAAAACCCTCAATAGTTCAACATCCTTTGCAACCACGGTTTGGCTCTGGTCGGGCTTACCTTTGCCTCCTGGTGGATGACTTGATGGAGGAGGGGTCTGAGTTGCCATCATGTGCTCCAATCGAGGCGATCAGGCGGCCATCATACCCCATCCACTCCCTTCCTGTACACGGCCTTTCCGGCTCTGATCCAGGCCCCAGGCCGGGCTCCCCAGGTGTTCAGCTCGAACCCTCCCCGGATTTGGGGTGGTTTGGGCCGAAGGCCCCTTAGCCGGAATTGACTTTCTTCATTCTGAACATATAATATCAGTAATTAGAATGAGTATTCACAATCCACAATCAACCTTCATGAGGGTGACGCGATGAGCCAACGCGTTGCGCGAAAGACTCGGGAATTCGAGTGGCGCCGCCAAGATATCCTCGACGCGGCGGAACGCCTGTTCTCCAAGAACGGATTCTTTAAGACCAGTATGGCTGAAATCGCGGAGGAAGCTGGGTTTGCCATCGGCACGGTGTATCAGTTTTTTAAGAGCAAGGAGGACATGTACATCTCGCTGATCGAAGTCAAAATGGAAAAATTTGCTGCGCTCATCAACGAGCGTGTCGATGCAGTCACCTCAGCGACCGATAAGATCGAAGCTGTCATTCGAACGAAGCTCGAGTTTTTCGAACAGAATCGCGACTTCTTCCGGATCTATGTGTCTGAATGGAGCGGGTTCGAGTGGACCATAAAGAGCGCCTTTGGCGAGCAGACCTGGAAGCGATACCAGAAACAACTCGCACTCGTTGCCGAGATCATGCGGATGGGCGTCAGGAGGGGTGAATTTCGAGCCGTCGACCCTGACGAAGCCGCGTATGCCCTCCATGGGATGCTGAACTCAACCATCTATCTCTGGATTCTCCAAGTGAAGCCGCCTGGGTCTTTGGCAGCCAAGAGCGGCTCCCTTCTCACCTTGTTCATCCGAGGGGTGAGTCGACCGACCAGCCGAGCGAGGAATGATTGATGCGAACGGGCACCAAATGGACCATCGTGCTGGCCGCTCTGCTTGGTGTGGCTGCTGGTCACTTCCTCCTGACCTCGGGTCGATCCGGCAAGATGGAGCAGTCGGCTGTTCAACCGGGGCAAGGAGCTGGGCCCGGTGCTTTCGCCACGCCAGTCGAAGTGACGCAGGTCACCGTGGGCCGCGTGACGGAGAAAGTCACTGCGGTCGGGACCTTGCTAGCCAACGAGGAGGTCATCATCAGGCCTGAGATCGAGGGACGGATTACACGCGTGAACTTTGAAGAGGGCCAAAAGGTAAAGGAAGGCAGGATCCTGGTCGAAATTGATTCGGAGGAACTCGAGGCGCAGCTCGCCCAGGTCGCCGCGGACTTAGAGATCGCGCGACTGAACCATGAACGCATGAACCGCCTGATCGCCAACGATAACGTCTCCCAGCAGGAACTCGATCAAGCCGCCACAGCCTTGAAAGCAGCCGAGGCCACCCATCGCCTGTACACCGAACGCCTGGCTGAGACCAAGATTAGAGCCCCATTTACGGGCTTTCTCGGCACCCGCCGTGTGTCGCCCGGGGATTACGTTCAGCCGGGGCGCGATATCGTCAACCTCGAGGACATCGAAACCCTCAAGATCGATTTTATGGTCTCGGAAAAGTTCCTGAGCCGGCTTTCGGTGGGCCAGTCAGTCGAAGTCCGAGTAGACGCATTCCCGAAGCTAGTCTTTCAGGGTCGAGTGTACTTCATGGACCCCCGCATTGATGAGACGAGCCGCGCCATTCGCCTCAGGGCGCGCATCCCGAATCCTGACGTGAAACTGCGCCCCGGCATGTTTGCCAATGCCGCCCTGATTGTGGGCGAGACCGACAAGGCGCTCTTGCTGCCCGAAGAAGCCGTGATCCCTCGACGGGGAAAAACATACGTCTTCCTGGTTGCGGAGAACACGGCCAAGTGGACCGAGGTGGAGCTCGGTACGCGCGAGCCGGGCCTGGTCCAGGTGCTAGGCGGACTCGAAGCCGGGGATTGGGTGGTCCGGGCGGGGCAGCAGAAAATCAGGGACGGGGCGACGATCCAGCCGATCGGCCGCCAAGAATCCAACTCGATGAACAATTGACGCGCAAGGCGCAAGCGAGTGGATGACGACATTCCGGATGAGTCAATGATCCAATGAAGAAATCGCGAATTCTCCCATGAAGCTCCCAGAGACCTCGATCAAGCGACCCGTCCTGGCGACAGTGATGACCCTCGTGCTCGTCCTGTTTGGGATCCTTTCCTTCGACCGCCTCACCGTTCGGGAATATCCGGATATCGATACGCCGATCATCTCCGTACGTACCGTATACGAGGGCGCAAGCGCCAGCATCATCGAGACGGACGTGTCGAAGATTCTGGAGGACCAACTCAGCGGGATCGAAGGGATCAAGGCCCTCAGCTCCGTCAGCCGAGAAGAGGTGTCGCAGATCACGGTCGAATTCGAGCTGGAGCGAGACGTAGATGCCGCCGCCAACGACGTGCGCGACCGAGTGTCCCGCGCGCGCGGGAGGCTCCCTGACGACATTGATGAACCGATTATCTCGAAGGTCGAAGCGGACGCTAGCGCCATTATGTGGTTAGCCTTCTACAGCGACCGCCACTCCCAGCTCGAAATTACTGATATCGCCGACCGGTTCGTCAGGGACCGCCTCTCGGCGCTCCCCGGCGTGTCGAATGTGATGATCGGGGGGGAACGTCGGTACGCGATGCGGATCTGGCTGGACAAGGATCGGCTCGCCGCCCGCCAGCTCACTGTCCAGGACGTGGAGAACGCGATCCGCGCTCAGAATGTCGAAATTCCCGCGGGTCGGATCGAGAGTGCTCGGCGCGAGTTCAGCGTCCGTACCAAGGGAGACCTCAATACACCAGAGCAGTTCAATCGGGTCATCGTCGGCTATACCCAGGGTTATCCCATCAAGCTTCAGGATGTCGGTATTGCGGAGTTGGGCGCGGAGGATGACCGGAACGCGGTTCGTGTCAACGGCGAGCCGGCCGTGGGTTTGGGCGTGGTCAAGCAGTCCAAGGCGAACACGTTGGCGGTTGCGGCGGCGATCAAAGAGGAACTGCCGAGCATCGAGCGCTCGCTGCCTGAAGGGATGAAGCTCGAGGTGGCGTACGATAGTTCAGTATTCATCCAGCAATCCATCTTTGAAGTCTACGTCGCAATGGGTATTGCGCTGGTGCTGGTCGTTGGGGTCACCTTCCTCTTCCTCAGAAGCCCCCGAGCTACGTTGATCCCCTCCCTGGCAATCCCGGGCTCGATCATCAGCACGTTCACGATCATGTACGCCATGGGGTTCTCCATCAACGTCCTGACGCTGCTTGGACTTGTGCTCGCCGTCGGGTTGGTGGTGGACGACGCGATCGTGGTGCTCGAGAACATTCACAGACGGATCGAGCGAGGGCAGTCGCGGGTGCAGGCAGCCATGGAGGGAAGCCATGAAATCGGCTTTGCGGTGGTGGCCACCACGCTCTCGCTTGTTGCGGTATTTGTTCCTATTGCGTTCATGACCGGGACAACCGGCCGTCTGTTTTCAGAATTTGGTCTCGCGATCGCCGGTGCGACCGTGATCTCCAGCTTTATCGCGCTCACGCTGACCCCGATGCTGTGCTCGAAGGTTCTCGATCCCGGCGGAACACGCAACTGGCTGTACCGCTCAACGGAATTCGTGTTCGCGGGAATGCACACGCTCTATCGGCGTCTCCTTATTGCCTCTCTGACTGCTCGACCGCTGGTAATCTTGATTGGAATCGTGGCTTCGCTAGCAAGTGTGTTTGTGTTCATGGGTCTTCGCTCTGAGCTGGCCCCAGTGGAAGATCGGGGGATCTTCATCGGGGTGATGATCGCGCCGGAGGGCTCGACCCTCGAGTACACCGATCACTATACCCGTCGAGTCGAACAGCTCTACGCCCAGATCCCCGAGATTGACAAATCATTTATGGTCGTGGCCCCGGGCCTTGAGCGCCCGAACCCTGTGACGAAGGCACTGAGCTTTACGATGTTGAAAGAATGGTCAGAGCGTAGCCGGAAGCAGCAGGAGATCGT
>JBHICF010000044.1:0-11419 GCA_046759485.1 Nitrospiraceae bacterium | reverse complement strand
GATCAATTCGTCAAACGGCACCCGGACGGATTCTCCTCCCGAGTCTGACCCCTGCCCTCACCCCGCGATTTACAAGCCTCACCAGTGCCCTGGTCGATCAAGCCTCGTTCCCAAACCACCCCAGTCACGTCCATACTGAAACCACGAGATACCGAACATCCGCTCGACGGACGCGTCCGCTTTGGCTTGATCCAACTGGCTCATCATATCCTTCTATTATTGCTCACTGACTCCTGGCCCCAGCGGCTGAAAGATCATGAGCAGCACGGCCAATAAAGTGAGGTTGCTGAGCAGCGCCACGACCATCGCAAACCCGATCAGGAACCCAAAGTAGATCGTCGGGATAAAGCTGGAGAGCACCAAGATCGAAAAGCCCACTGTAATCGTCAGCGCGGTGTAATAAATGGCTCTGCCGATGCTCCCGTGACAAGCCCGGACAGTGGCAGCGTAGTCGCGGTATCTCGCGAACTCCACTTGAAATCGGTGAATATAGTGGATCGCGTGATCGACCGCAATGCCGATGACGATTGCGGCGATCGTGATGGTCATGATGTCCAACGGGATGCCAACCCAACCCATGAGCCCTAAGACCATGCCTGCGGCGAGTAAGTTCGGGATGATCGCAAGTACCGCCAACGACACGCTCCTGAACAAGACAATGAACATCGCGAGGATACTGAGGAAGACGACGCCAAGAGTCAGGATTTGCGATCGATAGAGGCTCTGGAGCAAATTGTTGTACAAGACGGCCATGCCAGTGAGGTGGAAATCCCCGTCCGCGAAGTGCATGTCGTTCGCCAGGAAGCCATGGATTTTCGTCAGCAGCGCTTGGCGTCTCAGGTTCGGCGCTGACTCAATGAGACGCATGGTGATACGGGTCTGGTTGGCGTCTTCCGACAAGTATGGGGCCACGAGGGCCTCCTTCACGTCTTCAGGCAGGAGCCTTCGAATTAACGCGAGATCATAGTCATCAGGTACACGCCCATCATTGAGCTCTCTGAAGACCTTCATCACCGTCGCCATAGAGAGCACCTTCCCGACCTCGGGCAGTCCCTCCAGGTAATCATGGACTTCTTCTACCTTTCCAAGCATCTCTGTGTTGAACCAGTAATTCGGATCGCCCGTTTCCCCCTCCTGCTCGAAAGGGTCATTGAAGGAGTCCTCCGACTGCTTCAGCTCCTCGAGATACACATAGAACTCCGCGTCTGGATCAACGATGATATCCAGAGGAATAGTCCCGCCAAGTTGACGGTCGATCAACTCCATGCCCTGATAAATCTCCGTCGAGCTCTTGAAGTGATCGATAAAGCGATTTTCCACCTCCAACTGAGGGATCCCGAGCAGACTGACCACTGCCAAAATGGAGCAGAGGATCAAGATCGCCCTGGAGTGTTTCTGGGTGAAGGAGGCCACCGCTAGCGTAAATGACTGCGTGGCATCGGAGCGGGACTCAGGATTCTCCCGAGCTAGCAGTACCAGGACCGAAGGGAAGAAAATAAAGTTTAGTGCAAAGGCCAAGCTGATCCCGATGGTCATAATCCAGCCAAAGTCGATGACGGGGCGGATATCACTCACGACCAGGGAACAGAACGCCACAATCGTGGTGATGGCGGTATAGAAGCAGGGTTTGGCCATCACGCGCACGGTCTCGCGCACGAGGGTTGCTTGATCCATACGAGGGTTGTCAGTAGCCAGGATGCGGTACCGCACGATGAGGTGAATGGTGATTGACATGGTGATGATCAACAGGAGGGAGAGGAAATTTGAGGAAATGACGGTTACTCGCCAATCAAAAAAGCCGAGATAGCCCACCATCACGATGGCGGTGAGGAAGCTACACACCATGGGTAGGACCACCCACCGAAGTTTCCTGAAGAAATAGATCAAGGCGAGGACCAAGAAGGAGAAAACCCCCAATCCAAAGACCGTCAGATCGTGCTCAATGAAACTCATCATGTCGGACGTAACCATGGAGATGCCACCCAGGTGCATCTTCGCTTTGTCTCCGTAAGTGTCCATAATGCGCCGAACCGCACGAACGTTCTCCCGTTCCGCGTCCAGCGCTGATGCGTGATATTCACTAAACTCTCTGGAAGCGTGTTCCAGCTGCTGGGTCTCTTCGGGCGACAACCCTGTTGCACGGCTTTTGTCGCGGAGCTGATTTCTTTGATTCAGGAGGGTGTAGTACGTTTCGTCGCGTGTAAGGTTGACCTGAAGTGCAGTGGTTCGGCCATCAGGGCTCACGAGGAGGTTGCGATATAGAGGGCTCTCCTGGAATTCCTTGCGCGCCAGCTCCTTATCCACCCCTGGGGTCTCAAGGGTTTTGATGTCGGTCGCGAGTTGAGACAATTTGATCTTGGGACTGTTTAAGAGAGGCACATCAAGGATGGAGACGACGGATTTGACTCCGGGCAGGCGAGTCAGCTCTTCCGCCAGGGATTTTAAGCCGGCCAGAGAGTCTTCCGAGAGAAGATCGCTAGAGGGCGTGTATGTGATGACTAAGAAATCGTCAGAGCCATAGACCTTTCGGATGGAGCGGTAATAGCGCAGGGCCTCATCGTTTTCCAGCACCAGCGATTCTGCAGAGGCGTCCAGCTTGAAGTTTGGTGTCTGGAGCCCGAAGAACAGCACAAGCAGGGCTATGAAGGACAAGGAGATGACAGGTCGTTCGATGACGATCTTTTGATACAAATGAAAGAGTCCTGAACTCATCGACATCTACCGTTCTGCCCTTTCGTGTGACACGGACTGTTAGCTGTCACTGACTAGACCCCCGATCAACGATGGACTCGTGAGGCAGGAGAAACGCTAAGGGGGAAAAGCGTGTAATGCTCGCATTACTAAGGCAGTGTGTGAAGACCTGGAAGATGGCGGAACATTTCGACAAGAGAGGAGTCTCGCCTCTTGATCGCTGATCCAAAATGACGGCAAGACTAGGCTGTCCGTGCCGAAGTGTCAAGCATGGTCGAGGCGGTGCGTAGAGGAGCACACACAGCAGTGCGACAGGCGGATCAAGCCTTTCCCCACAGATCCTCAAGCCGCTGATCGCGCCCGCAGTGGTATCGGTAGAATTTATAGCGGAGAGGATTTTTCATGTAGAAGTTCTGATGATACTCTTCGGCGGGATAAAAATCGTTCGCTTCAGCGATCTCAGTCAGAATAGGCTGTGGGAACGGCTTGGACTTTTCTAAGGCCATTCTCGATTGTTCGGCCAGACGGCGTTGCTCTGGAGTGTGGTGGTAGATAGCGGGGCGGTACTGATCTCCTTTGTCACAGAACTGCCGGTCCGACACGGTTGGATCAATATTGCGCCAGAACACCTTTAGGAGGTGCTCGTAGCTGATCCTCCCCGGATCGTAGAGTACTTCTACGGCCTCGGCGTGTCCGGTCCCACCTGCGGACACCTCTTCATAGGTTGGGTTGAGTTTATGCCCACCAGTGTATCCTGAGGTCGTAGAGACCACTCCCTCCAGCTTGTCATAGGGAGGTTCCATACACCAAAAGCAGCCACCGGCAAATGTGGCCTTGGCGAGATTGCCTTGGGTGACGTCGCCCGACGCAGCGCTTCCTGAAGCAAGCAGGAGCAAGCCGCTCAAGCCAAGCAATCTCATGATGGAGCAGGTTCTCATGGCAGGGTCTCCTTAACCTAGAATTTTACAGCGTCAAGCCCAGATCCGCCACCGCTGCGGGTTTCTGTTTATCCGTCGGGCGATCGTTCATTTCCTTACTGTTGGGGGGCTGGAGGTTACCCGGTTCCTGCTAAGGCGGATACAGAGGACCGAGGTGAGAGAGGGCCAGCAGAATCGCCTGATGCGGCAACGTCTTAGCGTACCATGGGCACTTCTGCACTTCACGCTAGAACGGAGTCTGACCCCTCCTGCACGCGAAGATTTGGCCTCTAGAGACCCCCTGGCATTTCGAACTCTTGGGCAGGTAGAATAGTGTCCTGCATCATTGTCGCTGGGAGGACGCAGTATGGTCGCTCCCTCTATCACTTTCCTGTTTCACTATTTACCTGCCAGGCGCGCCGCGCAGACTGAACCCCCTGCCGAAACCAAATGCGGTGTGGGCGAAGACAGCGTTTTCGCCGGTGAACGGAAACAACCAGACCGAAGGCGCGGCTCGTTCTCAGCGCGATGCGCCAGCCTGACTCTGGGAGCGTGGCTGTTCATGCTGCTCCTCTCAGGGCTGGCTCAGGCGGCAGACTACTTCCCAAACCTCTCTCAAATGCACCTTGAGGCCGCGAAGGGCCTCCTCAACCGGGGCGAGTTGGACCGCGCTGTTGCAGAATTCCGAGTCGCAATCCAGCTGCAACCGAATAATGCCGATGCTCACTACAACCTCGGATATGCGCTCGGCCGGAAAGGTGACCTAGACGGGGCAATTGCTGCCTACCGCGAGACGATCCAGCTCAGGCCTAACGATCCTGCTTATGCCGAAGCTTACTTTAATCTCGCGTACGCCCTCAGCCAAAAGGGCGATTTAAACGGCGCCATTGCTGCTTGGCGGGTAGCAAACCGCCTTAAGCCGGGCGATGCCGCTGCCCGCACCAACCTCGGGTCGGCCCTGAGAAAGAAGGGCGATCTGGAGAGGGTGGTTGCTGCCTGGCGAGAAGCAATTCGTCTTCAACCGGACGATGCCCTGGCCTACTCTAGCCTGGGGATTGCGCTCGGGCAGACAGGCGATCTTGACGGTGAGATTGCTGCTTGGCGAGAGGCCATCCGTCTCCAGCCTGACGATGCCTTGGCACATCTGAGTCTCGGCGTTGCGCTCGGGCAGACAGGCGATCTCGACGGTGAGATCGCTGCGTACCGCAAAGCGATTCGCCTGAATCCGGATGACGCAGAGTCTGCTGAGGCCTACTTTGACCTCGCCTATGCGCTGGGCCAGAAGGGGGACTTGGACAGTGCGATAGTTGCCTGGCGTAAAGCAATCCGTCTCAGGCCGGATGATGCTGCGGCGCGCAAGAACCTGGGGATTGCCTTGAGGAAGAAGGGAAACTTGGAGAGAGCAGTGGCCAGCTGGCATGAGGCGGTTCGTCTTCATCCTGACAATCCCCAGGCCTACTTTGGCCTTGGGATTGCCCTCGGGCAGATGGGAGATAGAGAAGGCGAGATCACTGCCTACCGCGAAGCGATCGAACTCCAGCCGGGGGATCCCGATTATGCCGAAGCGTATTATCAACTCGGGCAGGCGCTTTCTCAGAAGGGCGCCTGGAGCGAGGCGATCAATGTCTACCGCGCGGTAGTACGCCTCACGCCGGATGATATGAGGGCTAAGCGCCAACTAGGCCATGCCTATCGCAACCTCGGACTGGCTCTCCTGGAACAGGGCGAGATCGATAGAGCAATCGACCAGTTCGGGATGACGTTGCGACTCGACCCGTCCGATGAACAGGCCAGAAGGGCACTGGTCAGCGCCCTCCTCGTCAAGGAAGCCCGGCCGCACTAATCCCTCTGCTGTCAGTCCTCCCTCTTGGCACCGTGACCGAGCCTCCTACACCGCCGCACATGACATTTGTCGCGAAGGAGGCGCAAGAACCCTCATCCAGGCGTGGCTTTCCCAGAGTCTCCGGCGCGCGGGCTTTCAAGGAGGAAGTAGAGGACATTATCGATGAAGGCGGGATCTTCGGTGATCTCCAAATGGTCAGAGAACAGAAACAATACCTGACTCCATGCAATCGGCGATTCAAGCCGCTGGTCTCCCTTCCTTGCAGCTCGTTCATCCATCAAGGCACTACTCCGCAGCACGGTACCATCTCCCGGGCCGGTTTCGACCACACGTAAAGCCCCTTCTCCATCAAATTGCAAAGTCTTCTTCGTGGCCACAGCATCGCCGGCGACGAGATAGAGACGGACCCATGGAGGTGGCGTGGCCGCAACGTCTAATGCCTGAGTAAACCGCCGTGCACGCGCGAGCGCCTTCCGCTGATGGTCGAGGGCAACCTGTCGCCGCTCCTCAGGATCGCTGATCTCGGGGAGCAGAATTTCAAGAACCTCTGCCTGACCGGGATCGACGAGTCCCCATTGATTGCGTTCCCACAATCCTGGATCTAGAAGATCATCGACCGGCTTGCCCTTGCTATCGAGCAATGGCCGATGGCGACTCCGGGGGAGCAACTGATACACAGAGGGCATGGTGCCCTGAACGGCAGCTGAATACTTTGGAAACAAAAAGGCTGGGCGCATACCCCGGACAAGGCTCTCTATGGTGTCCACGGAGCCCGCATTGGGCGTTCCGACCATAATCAGATGCTCGACATGGCGCGCGCCTTCCCAAGTCAACTCCGGTAAGCTTCCATCATCGGGCAGGTCGGCTGAACCATAGCGCAGGTAATAGCGAGCGACCAGACCACCCATGGAGTGAGCCACCAGATCGAACTTCAGATCATCCCTTTTCACGCCATATCGCCGTTCGATCTCCCGCTTCACCTCAGCCTTCTTGGCCAGAATAAAACGATCCAACGCTTGGGCCGATTCCACAATGTCGCGCCGCCAGTCATAGGCGAACTGGAAGCATGTGAAGTGTTCCTCACCATAATCGATGGCTCCAGCCTCTGCTAGCTGTTGATCGCGATATCCTCCTACACCCAGGGCGCGAAGGATGTTGTAATAAGCGTTAAGCTGAACGGGAACCCCCACAAAATTCACGATCACCCGATCCAGGGCTCCGTCAGGTCTCACACCATCGCGGAGTTCGCGAAGTGACCGACCGGAGGCCATAGGCAACGCCACCAATCGCGCTCCTTGGACAGAATTGGGGTTCACCTGTCCGAACCCGAAGGCCCCCCAGGCAACGGCACCGGTGGTTTCGTCAACCAACCGGGATCCGAGCACGCCTGGGATAACAATCACAGGGTTGCGCTGTGGGTCTTCCTGCTGCGCCAGTTCGTTATACAATCCTCCAAGGTCGGGCGCTGGCTGGAAGGTTCCGCAGCTCGTCAACAGACCCCACAACACTACAGGGCAAAGTCGTGTCAGAAGCATCTTCAGAGCCTCCAGGGCACGTGTCTCGGGCCGTGGTTGTCTGTCAGGAACAATAGGTGTTGAGACGGGAAGAAGGCTAAGCCGTGCGTGGGGGCCTGTCAAGAGTCGTGGCGAACAGCAAGTCGTTAACTATCATGATAACTCGTGAACCGTTCGATCTCGTGGATCCGTTTTTCACCATGCCCTATTCGGAGAAAGTGGCCGTTGGGATCTTCGATCGTGAATTCGCGCATGCCCCATGGCTTTGAGCCCAGCTCATCAATAACTCTGGCGCCCTTCTTTTTGTAGAGTTCGTAGATTTCGTCGGCGTTGTCTACAAACAGGTAGCACCCGAATCCTTTCGGTGGATTGGGCGATTTGGATTTGAAGAAGAACAGCTCCACTTCGCCCTTGGACACCGCGCCAAAGTTATCGTCCCAGAGCCAATCGATCCGAAATCCTAAGACATCACGGTAGTATCGTTGGGTTTCGACGACATCCGCCACGGGGAACTCAGGGGTCAGAGACTTAAACATGTGGGATGCCTCCGTCTAGTGTGATGAAGCAGGGAAAAGGCTAGGCTCTGCGTGGAGGCATGTCAAGGGCTGCGGTAGGGAGGGCAGGGGGCGGTTCGTATGTGGGAGGGGCCTAAAAGGTGCCCTGGTTGGAATTCAAACGGGGATGCAGGCTCAGTAGGCAAGGAAAGATGGTGGCTACGCTGCCCTACGGGTCTTGTAATGGACCTCGATCGAGCCGGACCGTACAAGGGATTCCATCAGCGAGAGTTTCCGATTTGGCTTGCGTGGACTTCGGAGCAGTATCTGCAAGATTCGGTTGAGTATGGCCTTCATGTTCCTTTCCCCTTCGTGCGTCCACGGTGCCATGAACGCTTATAAGCACAGGCTTCCTTACGTTCCCCGAGGCGCCTTCAGATTTTCCACCGATCAACAGGGTTGTCAGCGATTTGGCCGTTCCAACTTACCACTCCATTCCAGGCCCCAAAGCGGTACTGCCAGGGCTGTCGCTTCCCCAGTGTGCTTGGCAATTTGCGTACCTGTCTCATAGCGCTCGTACCATTCTTAAAATTTCAATGGGATACGATGCTTCTGAAAGAAGGCAGTCAGGACGCCCTCGTCCCCAAGATGTAGCGATTACCCCACGCCCGTGATGAAAAAGAGACAGTCGTTCTGGTCAACCATTCGACAGCTTCTGCGTTGAGTGTGTTGAGAGAGTGGGAACTCAAGAGAACGTCGACCATCCCATCTAGGAGCTCGGGCCGGGTAGACCGTGGGAGGGCAGATCATCATGGCACATCAAATCAGGTTCGATGCGTGGCGCAGAGGGTTGACCCTCGCAACGACAATTGGGTTGTTGGGTATGACGAGCGTGGCGAGCACGGCGGCCAAGCGTGAGCCAATGCCTCCGATTCAGCTAGCCGGCCTGACCGCAGGAGAGTCGGCCCGTTTCGATCAGGGACGACAACTGTTTGAACAGCGCTTCTCTCCCCGCCAAGGATTGGGGCCAGCGTTCAATGCCAGAGCTTGTGTGGCCTGCCATCGCAAGCCCTCGATTGGCGGTCATGGTCCCGGGTATCGGAGTAACCTTCGTTACAACCAAAGCCCGAACACCTCGAAAGGCCGACTTTTCCACGTCAGGACCATTGGTCGAGGCCCAGTCGAGGCTCTACCAGAGAACGCCTTTCTCTCCAAGCGTCGACCGCCGACGCTCCTTGGCCTTGGCTTGGTTGAGGCGATTCCTGAGGGAGCCATCCTCAAGCACGCCGACCCGAATGATCGGGATGGTGATGGAATACGTGGAAGGGCAGCCATGCGGGGTGGGCATCTTCTACGGTTCGGATCCCAGGCGCACGTCCGGAGCCTCCTAGAGTTCGTTGCGGATGCGCTGAAGCAGGAGATGGGGCTGACCTCGCCGCTTCCCGGGTTTGACCAGGAAGCCGTTGGATTTCCACTGCGGCGCCTGGCCCGGATCCGCATTCCGGTGCCGAACCTGGCGCTGGAGACAGTCCGCAGGCTGGCAGACTTTGTTGCGTTGCTGGCGCCTCCATCTCGTGAGACGGCGTTCGTTGGGGAAGATGTAGCTGGACGGGGCGAGCAGTTGTTCCACGACCTGGCCTGCGCACAGTGCCATACCCCTTCGTTCAGGACGAGTCCCGCGCCTTTCGTCAGAGTTGGCGATTCAGACCTGGACTCTACCCCGGCTCTCTTGGACCAGGAGGTGGCGCCCTACTCCGATTTTCTCTTGCATGATCTCGGGCCGGCCCTGGATGACGGGATCGCCCTGGGGGTCGCCAGAACTTCGGAGTACCGGACCCCTCCCCTGTGGGGCGTCCGGCATCGCCAGAACTTGTTGCTCCACGATGGCCGAGCGAACAACCTTGAACAGGCCATCCTGTTCCATGGGGGTGAAGCCGCTCGTGCCCGGAATCGCTTCCTAAGCCTGCCAGCGGGCCAGCGCCGAGCCCTCATCGGATTTTTAAAGACCTTGTAATTGAAGGTGGGGTCACAGAGGGAGTCGCGCCCACGCATCACGATAGAGAGGCATCTAGATGCAGCCGGTCCCGAGGCCAGCTGGGGTAACCGGCTATTTCTTGGCGCTCACGGACATGCGCCGGTTGATGATTTTTCGCCCGACTACGATGAGACTGAAGGAAACCCCGAGTGCGATTGGCACGAATACCGCAGTGGCATAGGTGGCGTTGGCGAGCCACCCGAGTTCGTGGAGTGCTTTGAAAACGTAGTTGCCGAGCCCCGCCAGGTAATAGGTGATCACGATCACCGAGAGGCTTTCCACTGTCCGTTGTAAGATCGCTTGGCTGCGGGTCGTATTATCAACGCTGGCGAGCAAGCTGACGTTCTGATCCTGCAAGGCGAGGGTCTGCTCTTGCAGCAGGAGATCGACACGGGTCCGGATGACTGTGATGGTGGCCTCAAAGTCACGCTGCGATGCGTCGATCCGAACGAGGAGTTGCTGATAGCCGTCCGTCACGCCCGTCATTCTTCCCAAGACGTAGTCCGAGAGTGGCCGCCATGGATGGACAGGCCGTTCCTCTAGTGCACGCAGGTTCCCCTGGATGATCCTGTCATACGGGACCGAGGCCGAGAGCTTGTAGCGCATGGCTTCAGCCAGCCGGCTAACTTGAAGGAAGTCATCGGTCAGCACGGTGAGCCACTGTTGCAACGTCGTCGCGGTGGACGTACTCAGTTGCTTGGTGATCACCCCGCGCTGATACAGATGGCGCTGCTCGAACTCGTGCACCTGGTCGACTGCACGTGAGAAGGCTTGAAATGGCAGTAGGATGAGATGGTAATAGTTTTCAATGTAGACCAGCGTGTCGACAATCCGGGAAAGGTGCTGCAAGAGTATTTCCAGTGACGCCGAGGTGATGAGATAGCGTTCTCGTAGGTAGGCATCCGGCGTGAAACTCGTGATGACGGCGATGTCTTCCCCGAAGATGCGGCTTCCATGAACGTGCGGCCCCGGCATGATGTCCCGCATGGATTCTTTGGCCACCTGTGACTCATGGGTGATGATCATGTCGAGAGCATTGACGCGGAGTCCGAGTGGACAGACCGGAAACGCGTAGTGAGGGAATGTCAGCGGCCCGAACTCGAGGGGCACGGTTTTATCGTCTGGAACATGCCACGTCTGATAGCTGTAATATTCCGTGTGAGCTTCCCAGACGATGACGAGTCGATCGCCGTTCTCGGCAACCCGCACCCCGTAGCCGAAGTTGTCGGAGAGGACTGTGTTCTCCTCTGCGATCTCGAAACATTGTAAAAGCTGCTGGAACTCCCGCCGGCTTTCCGGGCGTTCGGCTGGCGGGTTTGCCATGCGATGCGACACGTGATGCAGGTGTGCGGGGACATCGAGCCATTCTTTTAGATACTTCTTTGACGGTTCATGGATGCGTTGGAGGAACTGGCTTCCGTGCGCTGGTTTCTTGCCCTTCACGGGAGACCTCGCCTGATGATTGCAGTCGTGGACGATGGCTCGAACAGCGTGTCTTCTACCTTAATCTTCCGTTCACTATCAAGTCCTTCGCGATCGAAGCAGCGCCACCCTGTTAAGGCCCGCCATCCTGGGGCGTGGAGAACACGCCGGTCTGGGTCTGTCCAGACAGGGTTCTCTCGCTGGTGACTTGTCTGTCTTCAGCGAGCACCAATTGGGGCGTTTCATGCCCGGCTAGCTCCGAGTACACGATGTGCTTGAACGGATTGATGAACTGGTATTTTTCCTTCAACTTTACAAGCGCCCTCTTCTTCAGACCGGTCAACCGTTGCGATTCGAACTGGGTTTCTCCCCAGCGGGCGGTCATGACTGCGAGGTCATAATCGCCGCTTTGCAGCATCCACTCGATAGCCCCGACCAAGGTACTCTCCGATGCTCCTAAATACCGTGTGAGAAGAATCCCATATTCCTGCTCCGTAAGGTGA
>JBHICF010000043.1:0-11469 GCA_046759485.1 Nitrospiraceae bacterium | reverse complement strand
TCGAGCCCGTCCCCCTTCATGCCGTCGCGCCCAAGCCGTTCGATTGGGAACTCTTCGCCCGGATGCATGGGAGCGAGCTTCTGTAAGCCGCACCCCGTCTCCTTGCCCGTAGATTCTCAGGGTGGGAGGACTGACTCCACTTCCGTCCCTGTCAATAGCTACATCTGCAGCTCTGGACAGAAGCTCCTTGGAGTACTCGTTAGACAGCTGTTAGATGAAAGGCGGGGGTCGGCAGGAGCTGCTTCCCTCACGGCGCTCAATTTCTTTCTGTTCTCCATTATCCCGAAGACACCTGAGCCCGGTCAGTCCCCCGATCTAGCTAAACAAAATGGCCCTGGCTGGGCTCCAGCCAGGGCCACGTGCTCTCAGCATTCTCTTGGTTGCGGGGGAAGGATTTGAACCTTCGACCTTTGGGTTATGAGCCCAACGAGCTACCAGACTGCTCCACCCCGCAGCGCGATGCTAACAATAAGGCTCGTGCGAAGTCAAGGTAACCACCCTGCAGTGGCACGACTCTGTGCAAACAGAAAACTGCATGCCTTGCTACATGAGGAGCAGGTGTCCGGCTCGCCCTGCTATATTGATTTACACTCGACAGCGTGTTAAAGCAGGACTCATGCGCGTGGTGTTCATGGGCACGCCAGAGTTCGCTGTTCCTTCCTTGGAGGCACTCCTGCGATCGGAAGAAACCATCGTTGGCGTCGTCACGCAACCCGATCGACCCAAAGGCCGCGGGCAGGCACTCGCCATCTCGCCCGTGAAACAGGTGGGTCAACAGGCCGGGTTACCGATTCTGCAACCGGTGAAGATGAAGGACCATGGCTTCCTCGAGACACTCCGCAGTTGGCAGGCTGACCTCATCGCCGTGGCAGCCTTCGGACGCATACTTCCTGGAGCCATCTTGACGATGCCTCCGCGAGGCTGCATCAATGTCCACGCCTCCCTGCTACCGAAATATCGCGGTGCTGGTCCAATCCAGTGGGCCATTATGAATGGCGAGAGCGAGACTGGGATCACGACCATGCAGATGGATGAAGGGATGGATACCGGTGACATTCTCCTGCAGAAACGGGTTCTGATTGAGCCCGCCGACACAGCGGGCTCTCTGTCCACGAAGCTGGCGGAGGTCGGAGCTGGTTTGCTGCTCGAGACGATCAGCCGCCTCAAGGAGAGCACGCTGACGCCTCGTTCTCAAGACCACTCACAGGCCACCGTCGCTCCTCTCTTGAAGAAGGAAGATGGAGCCATCAATTGGCACTCCTCGGCGGCCGAACTCGCCAATAAAGTTCGAGGTCTGTCACCATGGCCAGGCGCGTACACGCACTTGAAGGACAGCCGCTGGATCATCTGGCAAGCCTCTGCGATTTCTGAAGGCACCGGCCAGCCACCGTTCCCTGCAGTCCCGGGGAGCATCGTGGAAGCCAGAAAGGACGGTATCCTGGTCGCAACAGGCGACGGAATCCTGATCATTACGGAACTGCAGCCAGCGAACGCTCGACGCATGACGGCTGCGCAATACCTTGCTGGACATTCCCTACCACCTGGTCTCGCATTGGGTAGCGCTTCGACCCCAAGCGCGAAGTCATGACGCCCCAGTCAAGAACCCCACGCCGAGGATCTTCGACCATCCGACTCGGTTCGGTGGGTTCACGTGCGAGAAAGGTCGCATTCGATATCCTCATGGAAGTGGAGCGGGCCAGGTTGTTCGCAGATGAGGCACTCGAACGGGCCCTTGGCCGGGGAAGATTGGATGCCCGAGACCGGGCTTTGGTGCATGAGCTGGTGTACGGCGTGCTCCGGCGGCGGGGCACGATTGATTGGCGCCTGATTCAGCTCATACACCGTCCCATGGAGCGACTCCCGCTCGCGGTGAGGATCGCGCTGCGCGTGGGCGCCTACCAGATCCTTTATCTGGAGAAGATTCCGGCTTCTGCAGCAGTCAACGAGTCCGTGTGGCTTGTTAAATCCCCGTTGCGCTCAGGGGGTGGGAAGTGGACCGGCCTTGTGAACGCCGTGCTGCGCTCGTTGGTACGCGCTCCAACTCCGCCCTGGCCTGACTCTACTGTCGATGCCCCCTTCGCCCTTGCCGTCCGCTACTCATGTCCGCAGTGGTTGGCGACTCGCTGGGTTGAGCGGCTCGGCCTGACGGACGCCGAAGTACTGTGTCGAGCTACTACGGAGACGCCGCCCCTGACCCTGCGTGTGAATACGCTGCGCCAGACACGTTCAGGCTTGACCCAGGTATTCACTGAGGCCGGACTTCTGATTGATCACACAACGATGAGCCCCCTGGGCCTCACCGTGAAGAAAAGAGGGCCCATCACCGAACTGCCGTACTTCCAGGAAGGCGCATTCTACGTAGAGGATGAGGCAGCGCAGTTGATCCCACCGCTCTTGGACCCAAAACCGGGACAGCGTGTCCTAGATGCCTGTGCAGCGCCGGGCGGGAAGGCGACTCACCTTGCTGCCCTCATGGACAATCAGGGGGAAATTGTCGCCATCGACCGGAGCCCTACCCGGCTGCGGCTGCTGGAAGAAAACTGCCGACGACTCGGAGTGACCACTGTGAAGCCGTTCTTAGCTGACGCGAGGGAGGTCTCGGCGGAGTTCAGAACGGGATCGCGTGGATCCCCGCGACCGAGAGGAACTCGAATCCCTAGCCGTGTGCTTCAGCAGCCCTTCGATCGCATCCTCCTCGATGCTCCTTGCACCGGTCTTGGCATCTTGCGTCGACACCCGGAAGGCAAATGGCGAAAGGAGGCACAGCTGGTCAAACAACAGCACGACCTGCAGGTGCAGCTGCTTGAGCAGATCGCACCTCTCTTGCGACCCGGTGGCATCTTAGTCTATAGTACGTGCTCAACCGAGTCTGAAGAAAACGAACAAGTGATCGATGATTTCTGCAGCACTCACGCGGAGTTCCACCGCGAGCCCGTCGCACCCTGGTTGCCCTCCTCTGGTCTCTCACTCGTAACGAGCCGGGGAGATTTCTCCACGATGTGCAACACTCATTCGATGGATGCGTTTTTTGCGGCTCGGTTACGAAAGGTGGTGTGAATGGGTCGCCCGAATTTGCGGATCGCTCCCTCGATCTTGTCCGCTGATTTCGCTCGTCTTGCAGATGAAGTGGCGCGGGTCGAGAAGGGTGGCGCGGATCTTCTGCACGTGGACGTGATGGACGGCCACTTCGTCCCCAACCTCACGGTCGGACCGCTCATCGTTGAAGCGCTGCGTAAGGTCACCAAGCTTCCCCTCGACGTGCACCTGATGATCACGAACCCGGATACGTATATCCACGAGTTCGTCCGAGCGGGCGCCGATTACGTGACGGTCCATGTCGAGGCCAGTCCTCATCTTCACCGAACAGTCGAGTCCATTAAAGAACTCGGCGCCAAGGCTGGCGTGACACTGAACCCGGCTACCCCGCTCAGCTCCCTGGAAGAGATTATCCAAGACGCCGATCTTGTGTTGATCATGTCTGTCAATCCAGGCTTTGGCGGGCAACACTTCATCGAATCCTGTTTGGAGAAGATCGCGCGCGCGCGACAACTGATTGACCGACGCGGTGGCCGGGCAGCCCTGGAAGTCGACGGCGGCATCAAGGTCGAGAACGCAGGCCGCATCGTTCAGGCCGGCGCCGATATTTTAGTCGCCGGTTCGGCGATCTTCTGCACGCCAGATTACGGCGCCACGATCAAGGCGATGCGGGATGCTGGCCAGTCCTCCAGCAGGCAGATCAGGCGTACCGGCACGACGCTGCCTCGCTAGGTGAAAGATGGCTGGCGCTGCGTCACCCCTTGACAGCCTGCATCCGCTGGAGGTGAAGGTTTGCACCGCCCTCAAAGAAGCACCCCCGCCTGGCTCCCTTTCTGAAGAACAAATAGCCCAGGCCACTTCACTCGAACCATCCCAGCTCAGCATGGCCGTGGAATGGCTACTGACGAAGTCCTTGATCAGAGTGGAATCTCACCGCGTGATTCAGATTGCCGCCCTGACTGAGGTTGGCGAGCACTACTTTGAACAGTACGCACCGCTTGAGCGGATCCTGTCAGCGGTCCAAGAGAGCGGACGAAGCGGCCGACAGCTTTCAATCAAGGAGTTTGAGTCGAAAGAGGGATACGAATCAGGCGATATCAGCAGCTCGATTGGCAGCCTCAAGAAAGAAGGTGTGATTCGGATCGTCCAAGGCGGGTACATCGAAGTGACTGGCAAACCGAGCGTCGCCGCCGAGACGCTCCGTGCTATCCTCCAGCAGTTGCATGACGCACCTCGAGAACTCCAACTATTTTCTGAGCCTATGCGTCAATTAATCGAAGAGCACGCTGTCAAGCGCGGAAACACTCGTGAGCCGTTCCGAATTATCGACCGCGTCGAGCGCCAGCTTGGCCTGACTCCGGAAGGAGCCGAGACAGCTCGCGCTATGACGCAGCAGGAAGTTGGTGAGGAGGTCTCTCAGCTTACGCCAGACATGCTCAAGGACGGGTCTTGGCGAACCAAACGATTCCGGAAGTATACGATCAGCTTACGCGCGCCGCGTTTTGCAAGTGGCAAGCGACACCCCTACCGCGAGTTCCTGGACCTTGTGAAGACCCGGCTGGTGAGTATGGGTTTCCAGGAGATGCGAGGCTCACTGATCGAGACTGAATTCTGGAACATGGACGCTCTTTACATGCCCCAGTTTCACCCGGCTCGGGATATTCACGATGTGTACTTTGTGAAGCACCCGACGCATGCCCGGACGATTGCTGAGCCGTACTTCTCGCAGGTTGCCGCTGCTCACCGCAATGGTGGGAAAACAGGGTCGACAGGTTGGGGCTATCAGTTCGACGAGAACCGGGCCCGCCGACTGGTCTTGAGGAGCCAAGGCACGGCCGTCTCGGCGAGAACCCTAGCTGCCGGACCACAAGTGCCTGGCAAGTATTTCTCGATTGCACGGTGCTTTCGCTACGATCGCGTGGACGCCACCCATGCAACGGATTTCTTTCAGGTGGAAGGGATCGTGCTGGGACAGGACATCACCTTTCGGACATTGCTCGGGCTCCTGGATCTCTTCGCCCGAGAAGTCGCGCAGGCAAGAGACAGCCGTTTCCTTCCGGCTTACTTCCCATTCACCGAGCCGTCCGTCGAATTACATGTCCGCCACCCCCGTCTTGGTTGGATCGAGCTTGGCGGAGCTGGCCTCTTTCGACCGGAGGTCACGCGGCCGCTTGGCGTGGAAGTGCCGGTGATTGCTTGGGGGCTCGGGCTGGACCGGATGGCGATGGTGGCGTTGGGGCTTCATGACATCAGAGACCTCTTCTCCTCCGACCTCGAGATGATCCGCGGCATGCGCGCTCACTTCTGAGGCTGAGACCCACACGACTGTTCATGCCGACCATTTCGATCAACAGAAAAGATTTCGAGCTGCTGCTGGGCAAAGCATTCGCGGCCAGGGGCACGCTCACGGATGATCAACTCGAAGCCTGGCTACCGCTTGTGAAAGGCGAAATGAAGGACCAGGATCATGAGACTGGCGAGCTGCGCCTAGAGCTGCAGGACAGTAACAGGCCCGACCTTTGGTCCTGTGAAGGTATCGCGCGTCAGATCAGGATCAAGTGTCAAGGTAAAGGCGCCCCCTATGCCTTCTTCAAGTCGCGCCCGAAGTCGACGCGACGCCTCTACGTCTCGTCAGGCCTGGAAGCGGTTCGGCCCTACGTTGCCGCCTGCGCGGCAGTCGGCTATCGCGTGACGGAACCCGGGCTCGCCCAGCTCATCCAGACCCAAGAAAAGCTCGCCGAGATCTATGGAAGAAAGCGACGCAGTGTCTCGATTGGCCTGTACCAGCTGGCGCAGATCGTGTTCCCGGTCGCTTACTCGCTGGTCAAGCCTGACGACGCGCGGTTCACTCCCTTGGGATTCGATGAGAAGATGACGCTCCGCGAGATTCTCTCGGTGCATCCCAAGGGATTGGAGTATGGTCATCTCCTGGCCGGCCATGAAGGTGTGCCGTTGCTCAGGGACGATGAGGGACAAGTCCTTTCATTGCCCCCCATCATCAACAGCCGGGAACTAGGCGAAGTCAAAGCTGGTGATCAGGAGCTGTTCGTGGAAGTGACGGGCACAGATCTGTTCATGGTCGTGTTGACACTCAACATCCTAGCCGTGAATCTGGCTGATCGTGGCGCCTCCATTCAGCCTGTTGAGGTGATCTATCCCTCCAAGACTCCGCTTGGTAAAACGATGCGCACTCCGCTGGACCTTGGGCAGACTCGTTCGATTCACATCAAGACGATCGAGTCAGCGCTCGGCCACTCGATTGGAGCGAAAGGAATCTGCCAGGCATTGCAGGCCTACGGGTATCAGGCGCGCTCAGTCGGGGATACAATTTCGGCTAAGCCGCCCGCGTATCGGAATGATCTCATGCATGCCGTCGATGTAGTGGAAGACGTCGCGATCAGTCAGGGCTATAGCAGTTTCGCGCCGGTGATGCCCTCACAGTTCACGGTAGGCAGCCTGTCGAAAACTGAACAGGTTTCGGATCGCATCCGAGACTTGATGATCGGGATGGGATTTCAGGAGATCATTTCCAACATCCTGGCATCGCGCCAGGAACTCAGTGACCGCATGCGCCTTCACGGAACTGGATGGGATACGATCGTTGAAGTGGATAATGTTATGTCGCAAACCTTCTCGTGCTTGAGGCAGTGGATGACCCCCTCCTTACTCCGAGTGGAGTCCGCCTCAAACCGGGCGTTTTATCCTCACCGCCTGTTTGAAGTCGGTGAAGTCGCCGTGCCGGATTCTGGTGATGAGCATGGTACACGCACAAGGACGATCCTGGGGGCATTCCTGAGTCACCCCAACGCGCACTTCTCCGAAATTCACTCCTGCCTGGATCTGCTGCTCTACTATCTGGCCCGCACGTACACGCTCGAGCCACTCACCCATCCGTCTTTCCTGGAAGGCCGCGTCGGCCGCATCCTTGCCAATGGGCAACCCTGCGGCTTGATTGGCGAGCTGCATCCGGAAGTTCTCGAAGCATGGCAAGTGGCGATGCCGAGCGTGGTCTTCGAACTCTCGGTCGATGTGTTAGTGGAGTAAGCGAAGGCGACTACCTTCAATAGCCGATGGGCTGCCAGGCCTTGAACGCGCCCCATGGCGCGTTCCGCCCATATCAGGATGGTGCCGCTTGGGCTTTTGCCATGGCGGTGAGCTGATCGAAACCCTCTGGATCCTTGATAGCCATATCCGACAAGACTTTCCGATCCAATTGAATATCAGCCTTCTTCAGCGCATCGATAAAGCGGCTATAGGTGAGCCCTTGACGGCGCACGGCAGCGCTGATTCGGGCCACCCACAGACTCCTAAAGTCCCGCTTCCGCCTCTTGCGCGCGGCATACGCATAGGTTTGTCCCTTATCAACTGACTCGGTCGCACTCCGAAAGAGCCTGCTCTTCGCCCCATATTGACCCTTCGCAAGTTTTAGGCGCTTTCTCCGTCGCCGCTTAGTTTTAGGGCCTCCTTTTACACGTGGCATAACTTCTCCTTCCTACGGTTCATCACTCTTTCACTCATCGTCGACAAGATGCAAGGGGCTTCGGCCTGATGCCCTCATCTCCAGCCCGTTTGCCGAGTCGCCTACGCCTCTGCTAACTGATGACTGGTTAGGCGTTGGGCAGAAGACGATTGACCGAAAGCACCTCGCCGGAGGCAACAGAAGCGATCCGCTTCAGGCGGCGCTTCCGATCGCGAGCCTTGCTCGTCATAATGTGTCGCCTGCCCGCCTTCCGTCGCCTCAACTTCCCTGTCCCGGTCCGACTAAATCGCTTGCTCGCTCCGGAGTGAGACTTCATTTTTCTAGCCGCCATTCGTCGTGCTCCTTCTGATCATCCGCACTTGCGCACGTAGCGCGGGCGCTCTCAACCTTTCGGCGCAAAGATGGCAATCAAGCTGCGACCTTCCATCCGGGGTGCGTACTCGACTGTGGCCGATGCCGCCAGCTGCTCGATCACGCTGGCCATGATCGCCCGACCTAATTCTTGGTTCGCCATTTCCCTTCCCCTGAAGGTGACGGTCACCTTCGTCTTGTTGCCCTCTGTGAGGAAACCTTTGATCTGTTTGATCTTGATCTCCAGATCATGTTTGTCGGTCCTTGGCCGCAGCTTGATCTCCTTGACCTGGGTGGATTTCTGGTGTCTGCGACTCTGATGATCCTTTTTGCTCTGCTCGTATCTGTATTTCCCATAGTCCATGATCCGGCAAACAGGCGGCTGTGAGGTAGGCGCGACTTCCACCAGATCGTATCCCAGTTCCTGGGCTCTTCGGAACGCTTCCGGTGTGGCAAGGACCCCCAATTGTTCACCCTCGGGGCCGATGACGCGAACTTCCCGGATCCTGATTTCCCTATTCACACGAAGCTTGAGGACGATACGCCACCTCCTCTACAAGAACGTTAGTGCCCAGACCCAGCCGGAGGCAGGTCCGCTCGGATCAACTCAATTGCGGCCTGGACCGACATGCTTCCCAAGTTAGCCCCGCTTCTTCCGCGGACCGATATGGTGCCGGATTCCACTTCTCGCTCACCGACCACGAACATAAACGGTACTTTACTCTTTTCCGCCTCACGAATCTTGTAACCCACTTTCTCGTTCCTCAGATCAGCCTCTGCGCGGAGCCCGGCGGAGGTGAGCTGCGCGGCAACACGTTCAGCATACTCTCGTTGCTTATCGGTGATAGAGAGAACTCGCGCCTGGATCGGTGCGAGCCAGGTCGGGAACGCTCCCGCATAGTGTTCGACCAAAATACCGAAGAAACGTTCGATGGAGCCCATGAGCGCACGATGAATCATAATTGGGCGATGCGCTTTGCCATCTTCTGCCGTGTAACCCAGATCGAACCGTTCCGGATTGTTGAAGTCCACCTGCACGGTTGAGCATTGCCAGGCCCGCCCCAAAACGTCCTTGATCTTGATGTCGATCTTCGGCCCGTAAAACACACCCTCACCGGCATCGACCTGATAGGAGACGCCACGACCCTTCAGCGCAGCTGAGAGCGCGTCGGTCGCTTGTGTCCAGTTCTCGAGCGTGCCCACTGCCTTCTCAGGTCGGGTCGACAGATACACTTCGAACTCCGTAAAGCCGAAGGTCCCGAGGACGTGGAAGGTGAAATCCAATACACGGCTGACCTCGGCTTCGATCTGATCAGACCGGCAAAACAGATGAGCATCGTCCTGAGTGAACCCTCGGACCCGAAGGAGGCCATGCATCACGCCCGTGCGTTCATACCGGTACACCGTGCCCAGCTCTGCATAGCGGATGGGGAGATCTCGGTAGCTCCGCAGGTGAGACTTGTAAATCATGATATGAAACGGACAATTCATGGGCTTGAGTTGGTACTCGCTGGCTTCAACCTTCATGGGAGTGAACATATTCTCTCGGTAGTACTCGACATGTCCACTGGTCTTCCAGAGGCCTAGCCGCGCGATATGCGGCGAATATACCATCTCGTACCCATGCTTCAGATGCTGTTCCCGCCAAAAGTTTTCAATCAACAGACGAATGAGGGCGCCCTTGGGATGCCACAGGACTAGCCCGGGTCCGATATCGTCGTGAATCGTAACGAGATCGAGGTCCTTCGCGAGCTTACGATGATCACGGCGTTTAATTTCTTCAAGCTTGGCCAGGTGGGCATCGAGGTCCGCCTGAGAGGGGAAGGACGTCCCGTAGATTCGCTGGAGCATCGGGTTCCGCTCATCGCCACGCCAGTAGGCACCCGCGCCCGTGAGCAACTTGAACGCCTTGATCCGGCCCGTGGAAGGAACGTGTGGGCCTCTGCACAGATCGATGAAGTCACCCTGACTATAGAGCGACACAGTCGCGTCCTCGATACCTCCCAAAATGTCAACCTTGAAAAGCTCGCCGTGCGACTTGAAGAACTCGATGGCTTCCTGCCGTGACAGCTCCTTCCGTTTGAACGGGTGGTTGGCTTTAATCAGGTCAAGCGCTTTGGCCTCGATCTGCGCAAGATCCTCAGGGGTGAACGGACGCTCGAAAGCAAAATCATAGTAAAAGCCGTCTTCGATAGCAGGGCCGATCGCCAGCTGAGCCGACGGAAACACTTCTTTTACAGCCTGGGCCATAATATGAGTACTACTGTGCCGGTACACCTCTTTCCCCTCAGGTGAATCGAATCTGACCGGCTCCAGCGCCGCGTCCTGAGTGAGAACAGTATCCAAATCGGTCAGGGCGCCGTTGACTTTGACGGCTAGGATGGCATCATCGAGCGAACCCGTTGTTTCTCTGAGCATTTGCCCGACTGTACGGTCAGCCGGTACTGACCGACGTGTACCGTCGGGGAGTGTCACCTGAATGTCTCGCTTCGTTTTCGGCATAAGATTAAGACCAGAAACAAGAAAAGGCACCACAACCGTAGGCGGTGCGATGCCTTTGGCGGGATGGTAGGCGCGGGCGGTCTTGAACCGCCGACCTCTACCGTGTCAAGGTAGCGCTCTCCCCCTGAGCTACGCGCCTAACGTCCGGTCGCATGCTAATCTACCCTCGCCAGCCTTGTCAAGGAAATGGCACGCACCAAGAGCGTGTCTGGCGCGCCAATTCTAACGACTCATTGAAACCTAAACTGAAGCCTGGAGGGCCCTTAAATGTGACCCCGAGGATGGATTCGAACGTACGGGGCTGAGCATGCTGAGCAGAGCGATCGGGGAGCCCGCGCAATCACTGGCAAAGGAACGTCCGCACCTGTGACGGTGGAATCGATAAGTGGTCACAGAAGGCAGCAAGACTAAGCACGGATGGGAGGTACGAGGAACGCTTAGGAAGCCAGCACAGCCTTGCGGTTCTTGTCTCGCTTGAGGGGGATCCGGAGGTCGGTGATCTTCTTGCGTAAGGTATTGCGGTTCAACCCGAGCAAATGCGCGGCTTTGATCTGATTTCCATTGGTCTCCCGCAAGGCCAAGGCGATCAGTGGACGCTCAACCGCGGTGATCAACATGGGATGGAGATTCCGGACGGTGCCATTCCGAATCTGTTTCACGAACACGCCAAGTTTCGAACTGATAAAGTCTTCGAGATGGAGGTCTTTCCCGGTTCCTTTGGAGACCTGACCAGAGCTGCTCCTCAATATCTGCGCAATACTCGTGATGTTGCGGAGGACAGTACGAGAACCGGCCAACACCACGGTCCGTGCGGGATCCACAGCGCGATAGACTTCCGACAGCTCAGTATAACTACCTCGCCTAGCTTCCACGATGACCGCATCAAACCCGCGTTTCGCTGCCGCGCGCGGCACGGACGATATCTCGTCCGCAAACGTGACTACGGTCTCCTTCAGGTTCTCCTTCAACTGAGCCTGGAGGCTAGGATCTGCACTGAGGAGGAGGACACTCAACATGGAAAACCGGACCGCCATGCCGGCAGCTTGGTAGGGGAAGCGGGATTATCCCGCAAGGGTATCGCGATGTCAATGCAGAAAATC
>JBHICF010000042.1:0-11668 GCA_046759485.1 Nitrospiraceae bacterium | reverse complement strand
ACCGTCACGCACGGGCTGCCTGGTTCAGCCATGCCGTCCTGGGAGGGAATCCTCACCGAAGAGCAGCGTCGTCAAGTGCTCGCGTTCGTGACCACCGAGCTCGTGCAGGATCGCGAGTTCGACGACAAGGAGTTTGAAACCTATACCGTGCTGCAGATCGACGACCTCGAGCCCATTCCACCGACCGAGGAAAGCATAAAGAGAGGTGCCGAGCTCTTCGTAGAGAGGAAGTGTTTCGAGTGTCACGGCGTGAATGGACGCGGCGATGGCAATGCGTTCAATCTCAAGGATGACTGGGGATTTCCAATCCAGCCAGCCGACCAGACCAAGTGCTGGAACTTCAGGGGAAGCCGGCAGGATCCTTACAATGTCAAGAACATTTTCAGGACCTTCTCAACCGGGGTCAACGGCACGCCGATGCCATCCTTTGCGGACAACACCACGATTGAAGAGCGTTGGCATCTGTCCAACTTCGTACAGTCGCTGTGCGAACGGGGGCCCGATGGGGAGCCGCTTCCGATCGATCCCCTGACCGACAAGCCGAAGATCACCTTTGTGATTGAGTCGACTCCCATCGAGGGGGAGATCCCTGACGACCCCACGAGCGAGCTCTGGCAAGCGAACCCCCGGCGGATTGTCGCATTGGGCGGGCAGATCACTCATAAGCCTCGCAACTTTGTCAACCGGATCGATGATCTCTGGGTACGGTCTATCTACACGGACAAGGAAATTGCATTTCTCTTCCAGTGGAATGACCGATCCAACAGTGTGGCAACTGAAGAGCAGGAGTGGGATCCCACAGAAGTGAACCTGGAAGACTACGGGCTTGTGGAAGAGCAGGCTCCAAAGACGGGCGAGGAGGGTTCCCTCGCGGCGGCTCAGAACAAGTTCCGGGTCTTTAACGATGCGCTCGCTATCCAGTTCCCCGTCAAGTGGCAGGAAATCCCACCTCCAGAGAAGCCGAGGTTCTTCTGGGGCAACGAGAAGTACCCAGTCGATATCATCAAGTGGGAGGCTGATGGATCCCTGCGCGCGTTTACCGGGAACGGGTGGGACCAGGATTTTGATGACCGCGAGTTCTTCGCCGAAGAGATCAAGCTCATGAAGGCTGAATGGGAAGACGGGCGCTGGACTGTGATGTTCAAGAGGCCGTTGAAGGAAGATTACGAAGACGACACCTATTTTGAAGTAGGGAAGTATATTCCAACTGTCTTCTTCGTCTGGGATGGGCATAATGGCGATGTTGGCCGCAAGTTAGCCGTGTCGGCGTTCTACTACACGTTCCTCACCCCGCCGACTCCGATAGACGTCTACATCTACCCGCCATTGATCGCGCTGGGTGTCGTGATCTTGGAGGGATGGGTGCTGACGAGGCGGGCCAACAAGAAGAAAGGGAAAGCATAACTTTTCACTGAATACGTCGTTGTGTGACGAAGGGGGTGGGGGTAGCCCACCCCCTTTTTGTTTGGCCAGGAGGATGGGAGGGGACCTGTGGGAGACAGCCCCACTTCGGGAACCGTTACCACTTCGATGACAGGCGTGCTGCTGGCTGGCGGAAGAAGCCGCCGGCTGGGGCGCGATAAGCGGTTCGTGGAGTTGCAAGGCCGCACGCTGTTGGAGCGCTCACTCTCCGTGCTGGAAAGGTTATTCCCTGAAATCCTGGTGGTGGTGGCAGAACCCCACCCCCAGCTGGAGGGACTGCAGCATCGACTGGTGACAGACCTCATCCCTGGCTGTGCGACATTGGGAGGGCTATACACTGGTCTCTCCTACGCCACACACCCGTGCATTTTCGCCATCGCGTGTGACATGCCCTTCCTTGATCCGAGGGTGATCGAAAAAATGGCCGGCTTGAGCCAGCAGGCCGACATCGTGATGGCACGACTCGCCAACGGCCTCCAGCCGATGCATGCGACGTACTCCAAGTCCTGCCTGCCCTTCCTCGAACACATGGCCAAGGCCGGCAAGCTAAAAGTGCAGGATCTGGTGGAAGCGGAAGGGCTGACGATCCGTCTTGTCGGGGAGGAAGAAATCAGACCAGTCGACCCGCAGTTTCTCTCGTTCTTCAACGTCAATACTTCAGCTGACCTAGAATTCGCGCGGAAACTCCTTGCAAGACCGCAGGCGCAGAATGGGTCATGAAGCGGACATGACGGCGCGCACCATTCTTGTCGTCCACCCGGGTTCGCTTGGCGATGTGCTGCTATCCCGACCAGCCCTCCGAGCTCTCCGGACCACGTTTCAGAAGCACGAGCTGGGGCTGATCGTGAGTGGGGGAATAGGCGGTCTCCTTGAGGCAGCCGGTGAAGTGACGGCTGCGTTTGCGATGGAAACCAATGCCCTGACAGGCCTGATGGCCCGCTCCGCGTCGTTCAGCCAGCCCGTCTGCCGGTGGGTTGAGCGGTGTGACGTGGCGGTGTGCTGGATGAATGATGCCGGAGGTCGGCTGGAGTCCGCGCTGGCGGAGAGGGGTGTAGCCCGCGTGGTTATGCAGTCGCCCCATTCTGTCGGGGAGCCGTCTCATCACCAAGCAGAGCGATTCCTTGAGACCCTCCAGCTGATAGTCCCTCGTGGTGATGTCCCAGACCCGTCCCTGCAACTGCCTCAGGGACTCATGGATGAGGGAAGAGCCCGCCTGACACGGATAGGCGCGTCCGAGAGCCAAGTCGTGGTCGCGCTTCACCCGGGGAGCGGCAGTTTCCATAAGTGTGCTAACCCGGCCTTATTCAGGCGCACGATCGAATGGCTCGACACTCGTGGTGCAGTGCCAGTGCTGATCAGCGGTCCCGCGGATGACGTCATGGTGGCAGCCGTGTCCTCTGGTTGTCTGAAGCCACCGATGATACTGAGAGACTTGTCGATAGCGGAAGTGGCAGGAGTACTCTCCCAGGTCCAGTTATTCATTGGACATGACTCGGGGCTCACGCAGCTTGCCGCTGCGACATCGATTCCGACAATCGCCGTCTTTGGCCCGACGAGTACCCAGCGGTGGGCTCCTCGAGGACACCACGTGAAAATCCTGACCGGCGCGGCTTGTCAATGTCAGGAATGGGAGACCGTTCAAGCCTGTCTTGAGAAGCGCTGCTTACATGTGTCCCCAGAGACGTTGCAGGTAGCTTGTGAGGAGATGCTGCGGAAGCACCTCGCGACGAACCTTTTCGTCTAACCCCGCGGGTCTGTTGCCTTGTCAGGGACACCCGGTTGTGCTAGATTCCGCGGATTGGTTTTTTCTCGGTAGCACGCTGACTTAGGAGTGAGAGGTGCCCCAGGATATTGTTCGCCAGAAGGTCCTCGGTGCACTGCAAGGCGCTCTGGAACGTGCCAAGCAGAGTGGAGAGTTGAAAGTTGAGCCGTTCCCTATTCTCACGCTGGATCACCCCAAGCGGCCGGAATGGGGTGATCTGGCTTCCACCGTCGCAATGAGCTTGGCGACTTCCGAGCGACGGGCTCCACACGAAGTCGCCCAGATCATTCTCGAGAACATGCCTCACCGAGACGCGGTATTCGATCGCGTGGAAATCGCGCGCCCCGGATACTTGAATATGACGGTGAAGCGCGGGCTTTGGCTGGAGGTGCTCTCCGAGATCGAATCGGAGGGGCCAGCCTACGGTCGTTCTGACCTGGGTACTGGCCGTCGAGTACTGGTGGAGTTCGTTAGCGCCAATCCTACAGGGCCACTCCACGTCGGTCATGGTCGGGGTGCTGCGGTCGGCCAGGCGCTCGCCAATCTCTTGTCTGCGTGTGGCTATGAGGTAGTGAAGGAATATTACGTCAACGATGCAGGGCGCCAAATGAAACTGCTGGGTGCGTCGGTCTACGCACGTCTGCAGCAACTGCAGGGCCGCGAGGTTCCCTTTCCGGAAGACGGCTATCACGGATCCTATATCGAGCAGGTCGCGGCCCATATCCGTGAGCAAGGCGGGACAGCGCTGCGTGACCTGCCCGCTGATCAGGCTGAGCAGCGATGCCGGGAGCTCGCCTACGAGGAACTCCTGGAAGGAATTCGACATGACCTTCGGGCGTTTGGCATCGAGTTCGAGTCCTGGGTCAGCGAGGTGTCCCTGATGTCATCGGGTGTCGTGGATGCCGTGCTTGATGATCTGCGAAATCGGGAATTGCTGTTTGACGAAGACGGCGCGCTCTGGTTTCGATCCTCCTCCTTCGGGGACGAGAAGGATCGCGTCGTCCGCAAACAGGAAGGGGAGTACACGTACCTTGCATCCGACATCGCCTATCATCGCGATAAACTGATGCGAGGATACGACCTTCTCATCGACGTTTGGGGAGCCGACCACCATGGCTATATTTCCCGGGTGGAAGCCGCAGTGCAGGCCTACGGATATCCAAAAGACCGCCTCCGAGTCGTCCTCGTCCAGATGGTGCATCTCATGCGTGGGGGGAAGAAGATCGAGATGTCTAAACGTGCGGGCGAGTTCGTCACGCTCCGTGATGTGATAGAGGACGTGGGAGTCGATGCGGCCAAGTTTTTCTTCCTGATGCGGCGCTCCGATACACATCTCGATTTTGATCTGGAACTCGCCAAGCAACGGTCCGCCGAGAACCCGGTGTATTACGTCCAGTATGCGCACGCGAGGATCGCGAGCCTCTTTCGAGTGGCTGAAGCCCGTGGCATGACGGTCCCGAAGCCCAATGAGGCCGCTCTCGAGCTGTTGCAAGATCCGGATGAATTTAGTCTGATCAAAAAGCTGTCAAGCTATCCGGCCGTGGTGCAAGCAAGCGCCGCTGCACTCGAGCCGCACCGCTTGACCTTTTACCTCCAAGAACTGGCAGGGTTACTCCATACCTTTTATTTTAAGCATCGGATCCTCCCGCCAGCGGCCGACTTAGATGCGACTGAAGAAGCGAATGGCTTCACGAGCGAGACCGGCAGCGCTGAGGTCCGGCGACGCGAATCGCTGACTCCCGGCCTGACGGGTGCACGGCTCGCGTTGATGAGGGAGGTCCAGCGGGTCATCCACAATGGGCTTGGGCTGCTCGGCGTGTCCGCACCTGAACGGATGTAGGCACAGCCCCAAACTCCAAACGCGAAACCCGAGACGGATAGCAGGTAATGCTTCAATTCTCAGTGCATCGGACGATAGATGGAGGCCTCGCTCGCCTGGGCGCACTTACCACAGCTCATGGCGTCATCGAGACGCCCGCCTTCATGCCGGTCGGCTCCCTGGGAGCGGTGAAGGGCATTGATCCGGTTGATCTTCAGGCAATGGGGTTCAAGCTGATTCTGAACAATGCGTACCACCTGTATTTACGCCCTGGCCATGAGGTGATTGCCGAGATGGGAGGTCTGCACGCCTTTACAGCCTGGCCCGGCGCTATCTTAACCGATAGCGGCGGATATCAGGTCTTTAGCCTCGCCAAGCTTCGGACCGTGACGGATGAAGGCGTGGCATTTCAGTCACATCTGGATGGCTCCTTGCATCACATCACGCCGGAACGCGCGATCGAAATCCAGGAGGCGCTTGGTGCTGATATCATCATGGCGTTCGACGAGTGTGTCGCCTTGCCGGAGTCCGTTGAACGTGTTCAGGACGCGATGCTCAGAACGAATCGCTGGGCACGGCGGTGTCTGTCAGCGCGTCGCCGATCGGGTCAAGCGTTGTTCGGGATCGTGCAAGGTGGGCATGATCGCCGACTCCGTATCCAGGCGGCGAGAGACATTGTGTCGCTTGGGTTTGACGGCTATGCAGTCGGGGGGCTTTCCGTGGGAGAGGACAAGTCGGTAATGCACGCGGTGCTCGAGGCGACCATGCCCGAGCTCCCCTCAGGCTCACCACGGTATCTGATGGGGGTTGGCATGCCCGAAGATCTCGTGGAAGGCGTGGCCAGGGGAATTGACCTGTTCGACTGCGTGGTCCCAACTCGCCACGGACGGACGGGTTGGCTGTTTACCTCCTTCGGCCGGGTTCTCATCAAGCAGGCACAGTACGCGCGCGATGAGCAGCCGATCGACCCAGACTGCCAGTGTCCTGTGTGCGCCCGACATTCGCGTGCGTATCTCCATCATCTGTTTCTTGTGAAGGAAATGCTGGGAGTACGTCTGAACACGCTCCACAACCTGTTTTATTTCGCGGGGCTGATGTCCCGGATGAGAATGGCAATCGATCGCGGCACATTCCAGGACTTCCGCAAGGAGTTCCATGCTCGGCGTGAGCCGATCCCTGTGTATAGCGGGGAGGACTCGGGAGCGCGTGGCGGACTGGTGGCGGGAACGGCTCAGGAAGAGAGAGGGTGGTGAGGGTGATGATATCGCTTGCATGGGCTCAAGACGCGACAGGGGGCGGTGGTCCGGCCGGGACGCTGCTGTCTTTGGTTCCGTTTGTTTTGATCTTTGTCTTGTTCTATTTTCTGTTGATCCTGCCTCAACGGAAGCGGCAAAAACAGCTCAAAACCATGCTGGATGCCTTGAAGAAAGGGGACAAGGTCGTGACGTCGGGGGGGATCTGGGGAACGATCACCAATATGGGCAAGGATACGGTGACGCTGCAGATCTCTGACAGCACGAAAGTGAGAATCCAACGCGAGCACATTGCGCGTCTCCGAAGCGGGGAGGAGGAGTAGACGATGTCAGAGCAGGTGAGGACGAAATGAAGAAAGTCGGTCGGCGATTCGCACTTCTGGGACTGATCCTAATCCTCTCCCTCACGTTCTTCATCCCCACGTACAAACCCTTGTACGAAACGGTTCCCAATTGGCTCAAGAAGATCCTTCCTGATCGGGGGGTGGCGCTAGGTCTGGATCTCCAAGGCGGGATTCATCTCGTGTTGGAGGTCGAGGAGGACCGGGCCGTCGAGATCATGGTCGATCGGTCCGTGAACGCAATTGAGGGCCTACTCCGGGATAGGGAGACCCCCGTCGAGTCCGTTGAGCACACGGGCTCCTTCCGGATCACGATTCAGTTCCAGGACCAGAATCAAGACCAGGAGGTGAAGCCACAGATCCGAAAAGTACTCGACGAGTTTCCAGGATTCTATGAAGAGGAATCGGCTGGTGCTGATGACCGCATGGTGTACACCCTCCGTGACGGCGAGATCAAACGAGTCAAGGATTCAGCCATCGGTCAAGCTCTGGAGACGATCCGGAACCGTGTCGATCAGTTTGGCGTGGCCGAACCGCTGATCCAGCGGCAGGGTCTGAAGCAAATTGTCGTGCAATTGCCGGGGATCAAAGAGCCGAGACGTGCCAAGGCTCTGATCAAGGAAACGGCGCTGTTGGAATTCAAAATGCTCGATGAGTCGCACAAGCTCGCGCTTGAACTTCCGGCCCAGATTCCTAAAGACAAACGACAAGAAATTCTCAAGCAATTCCAGGATCAGCTGCCGGAGGGGGATGAAATCCTGTTTGAAAAAGTCGTGGACGAGGGCACTGGTCGAGAGTTCCGCATTCCCTATCTGGTCCGAAAGCGAGTGATGCTGGCAGGCGATGTGTTGAGTGATGCTCGGGTGGCAATCGGAGAATTCAATGAACCGTATGTCTCGGTAACCTTCGATGCCAAAGGGGCACGTGAGTTCGATCGCATCACGGCGGAGAACGTGAAGAAGCGGATGGCGATCGTGCTCGATAACACCGTGTATTCGGCTCCGGTCATCCAGGAGCGTATCAGCGGGGGACGTGCACAAATTACCGGCGCGTTCACCATGGAAGAGGCCAACGATCTCGCCATCGTACTCCGGGCCGGCGCTCTGCCTGCTCCACTGAAGATCGTCCAGGATCTGACCGTGGGACCCTCCCTTGGCCAGGATTCGATCGAGAAAGGTCTCCGGTCGACGATCATCGCTGGCTGCCTCGTGGTTCTCTTTATGGTGTTTTATTATCGGCTCGCTGGCGTCATTGCCAACTTTGCGTTGGCCCTGAACCTCATTTGCCTGGTTGGCGCGCTCTCCGGCCTGAATGCCACGTTGACACTGCCCGGCATCGCAGGAATCATCCTCACGATCGGGATGGGTGTGGACTCCAACGTCCTGATCTTTGAGCGGATTCGTGAGGAACTCCGACAAGGAAAGCCGGTTCGGCTGGCCGTGGACGCAGGATACGATAAGGCACTGTTGACGATTATCGACTCACACGTGACGACCTTGATCACAGGCCTCGCGTTGTTCTTGTTCGGCACAGGACCGATTAAAGGGTTCGCCGTGACCCTCTGCCTCGGCATTTCGATCAACTTGTTTACCGCGTTGGTCGGAACCAGGGTCGTCTTCGATACCATTAACCAGCGACGTCGCGTCGAGCGGCTGAGCATCTGACGCGGAGCCTGGCAAGGGCAGTCTGACGAAGGAGCGCGCATGATCGAAATCCTCGGGAAAACAAACGTTGATTTTATGGGGAAGCGCCATATCGCTGCGATCATCTCCGGCGTGTTGGCGTCCTTGGGAATCCTTGCGATCGTCCAGATCACCCGTGGTGAGGCCAATCTGGGGATTGATTTTGCGGGCGGGACTGCTGTGCAGCTCAAGTTTGAACAGCCGGTTCGCATCGATGAAGCGAGGACTGCGTTGGAGAACAATGGCCTCGGGGACGCCGAGCTGCAGGAGTTTGTGCAGGATAACAAGTTGCTCATTCGGGTGAAAACCGCGACGACCATCGAGGAGAAGATTGCCGACCGGATTGTGGCGGTATTTACTCAGGAGTTCCCCGCCAATCAATTCGTGGTCGATTCCTCGACCGAGATTGGGCCCACCATTGGGAAGAAACTACAGAAGGACGCCCTGATCGCAATCCTCATTTCGCTTGCGGGGATCATTCTGTATATCGCCGCGAGATTCGAGTTTCGGTTTGGCGTGGCTGCGGCCGTCGCAACCTTCCATGACGTGCTGGCCGTGCTCGGCGCGTTTTATGTCCTGGATAAGGAGATTACCCTGCTCGTCGTGACAGCCTTACTGACCTTAGCCGGCTATTCACTGACGGATACGGTCGTCGTGTTCGATCGTATCCGGGAGAATCTCCGGAGTCGACGTAGGGAAGGCATCGAGGCCGTCATCAATCGGGGCATCAATCAAGTGTTGAGCCGGACCATCGTCACCACCCTGACGGTGGTGCTCGTCCTTATCCCGTTGACTTTAGGGGGTGGCGAGGTGCTCCACGATTTTTCCCTGGCATTATTGTGGGGGGTCATAATTGGCACCTATTCTTCAGTGTTTGTGGCGAGTCCGCTCCTGACGATCTGGCCTGGGGCCCATGGTCGGCTCCTCAAGCGTGGGTGACCTTAGCAACTTCCAGTAGGGTGTTACCGATGCTTGACATTCACGAAAAACCAAATGAAAATAAGCGGTTGGATTCATCCTAATGTTACGAAAATGAAACTCTGGGGTCGTAAACAGAGTTTGCAGCGAAAGATCATTGCGGCCATCGTAATGGTCGGCCTGCTTCCCTTAACCCTCTCCCTCGTCCCTACCTACCTCGAGGAACGTCGCGTCATCCGCGAGTCCATCGGGGATAACTTCAGGGAAATCGCTGTCGACGCCGCCCGCCGGATCGAGATGCAGGTCAGGCGTGGCATCAATGAAGCGCAGCAGCTGGCCACGACGCCGTTCCTTCGTACGGCTGTGATTGAAGCGAACCGCGGGTACGCTGGAAAAGACGCGGATAGTATCCAGGCCATGATTCGGGATTGGCAGCGTCGTTGGCGTGCGAGAGCACACCACAACGAATTCCCACTGTTTATCAATAGCCTCGTGACCAACTCCCTGATCCAGTGGCATGAGATCAGGAAGTCTGATTATGTGGGCATTCTCGTCACGGATAGCCAAGGTGCGCTCGTCGTCAGTTCCATCCCGCAGGTCGAGTTTTTTTACGGCAAGAGTGCGTGGTGGCAGGCCGTGATTCATAACAGGCAGGGGCAGGTTTTCGTGAGCGATTTATATTTTGATCCCTCGTTCGGGACCCATGTTCAGAATGTGTCCGTCCCGATCCTTGCTGAGGGAGGGGCCGACTCCACCATCGGGGCTGTCACCGTCCTCGTTAGACGAGACTCCCTGTTTCATTCTGTCTCGGAGGTGACGATCGGAGCGACCGGCCATGCCATGTTGGTGAGTTCGGATGGTACGTTGCTGATCTGCCCCGTGATGTCGCCAGAGGAACATGCGGTCACCCCGGCCTTGGTCGATCAAATTGTCGGGCCACGAGCGGGATGGGCTGTGGTCTCGGATGATGCGCATGGCGGGCACGATTCGATTGTGGGATTTGCGCCCGTGCGGCTCAGGGAGAACCTCGCCCCGCTCAGTCTCGGTGGAAAACGATGGCTCACGTTGGTGCGGCAGAGTCCCGACGAAACGTATACGCCCTTGAACGAGTTGCTCGCACGGGTTGCGGGCTATGGGGTTGTCGTCTTTGCCGTCTTGTTGGGGGCGGGGGTCTGGGTGGCGGGAAGGATTGTACGCCCGATCGAGACACTTCATGAAGGGGCGCAACGCATTGGCGCGGGCAACCTGGACTATCAGTTGACGCTGAAGACCGGCGATGAGCTTGAGCAGCTCGCTGACGGGTTCAATCGCATGGCAGGAAACCTGAAACAATCGTTCGGCCAGTTGGAACACCGGATGGCTGACATTCGTGGGCTGGAGGAAAAATACCGGGACTTGATTGAACACTCGCCCGAGATGATCCACCAGATCAATAAGGCGGGCCAGTTCGTACATGTCAACAAGACAGAGCTCGAAAAACTGGGCTATTCGCTCGACGAGATGTTGAAGATGCATCTGTGGGATATCGTGCCGAAAGGGCAGGAAAAGGAGATCCTGGCTTACCTTGAGCGCCTGGTGTCGCAGGGTCGCAGCACGATCGAAACGGTGTTTCTCACTCGGGAGGGCACGCCCATTGATGTGGAGATTCATTCTACTGCGCAGGTCGACCAGGAGAGCGGGGGACTCGTGTATTCGAGGGCCTTCGTCCGGGATGTGACCCAACGGAAGCTGCTGGAGCAGAAGGTTCAGCAGTACACGACGCAGTTGGAGCAGGAGGTAGCCGACCGGACGCACCAACTGGTGGTCTCGCAAAGACGGTATAAAGCGCTCTTCGATCTGGCAGCCGACCCAGTCTTCATGGTGGACCAGGACGGCAAGATCTTTGCGGTGAATCAACGTGAGGAGCAGGCGTTGGGTCATTCTGAGGCTCAGGTTGTCGAAAAGTCCTTCCTCGATGTGGTGCTCCCGGCGTATCACCAGGTGACCCAGTCGCTGATCACGAAAATCCTCGAGGGGAAAAGCAAGGTGCCCACCCAGGAGATTCAGGTCTGGAATCGCTTCGGGACGATGGTGGATGTCGAGATGGATCTCATCCGCATTGAGGATGAGACGACGGCCTCGGTGATGGTGCAGCTCCGTGATATTACCGAGCGCAAGCGCCTTGAACAGAGGCTCCAGGAATATAGTGAAGAATTGGAACTCAAGGTTCGTGAGCGGACACGGGAAATTGAGGAGACCAAGCACTACCTGGAAAGCCTGCTCGAGAACGCGAACGACGTGATCTATACGCTCGATGCGGATCAGAACTTCACCTATGTGAATAGCAAGGTGGAGGCGTGGGGGTACCGCAAGGAGGAACTCATTGGGCGCCCGTACCTCTCCTTACTCTCGAAGCGGCACCGGGGACGCCGGTTAAAAAATACGCTGGATATCGGAGCGAAGCAGGTCTATGAGGTCGAATTGATGAGTCG